>JAITER010000036.1 GCA_031281945.1 Spirochaetaceae bacterium
TTTTGTCCTCCATAACGCTCTCCATAGGCGAAATAGAAGACTTCTCCCCGGATAAAACGGAATACGAAATTGTAGTCCCATACGGAACCGAAAGCGCCACCGTCTTCGCCGAAAGCCCCTTGGAAGGCAAGGCCTTCACTTACGAACCGTCCGTAACAGTCGCACTCTCAGGCGCCCCGGGCGAAAAAACCGCCTCCGTCCAAATCGGCGTGATCGCCCTAAACCGCTCCATGGCTTTTTACACCGTGGTCTTCACCGAAGCCCCGCCCCTGCAGTCTTTTTTGGCCGGCGTGGAAATCTCAGGCGGCCTCACCCTGGCGGACGAAGACGGGCCGGCCGTATTCGACCCCGCGCGCAAAGAATACACGATAGCCGTCCCCGCCTCAAAACAAGACGTCAAGATAACGGTCAACGCGATAAAAGAGCGCTTCAGCGACTCCGTCCGGTTCTCCGGCGACGTGACGGACGGAGCCAACACGGTGCAACCACCGTTTTTTACAGAAGACGGCGTCTCTAAAATCCTTCGCCTTTCGGTGAACCATGGGCCGGGCTTCGCGGACGAGACATACGCTTTTTCCTTTTCAATAAAACCAGAGGCGCCGGCGGCCCTCGCGGCCTTAACCTCCAATATCGGAACGCTTTACAAAAGGACGGCGGACGGCGCGAAAGGACAGGAAGGCTTTTCGTCAAACCATTATTCCTACACCCTGGTGGTTCCCAATGAAACCGCCGCCGTCTCCCTCCGCGCCGAAGCCAAAGAGGCCGAAGCCGAAGATGAAGCGGACGGGTCTGTTTTTTCAGGCGCCGCCGCCGCGGAAGCCGCGCCATACGTCAGCCTAACAGTCCAAAACCCCAGAGCCTCCAGTGCGCCGGCCCAGTTCACCGTAAGCGCCGGGCCTTACAGCGCCCCCTCCGTTTACACAGTCTATTTCGACACGTTAGAACACCCGCCGGCCATCCTTTCCCGCGTTTCAATATCAGGCGGGACTATAGTGGACAATGATTTCTCGTCCGATGTCGTGTACTACGATGTGCGGGTCTATTCCAGCGCACCCTCCCTTATAATAAACGCGGCGGCGGACGACCCGTTCGAAGTCCGCTACATCCCGAAAAACGTCTTCGCCCCGCCAGTCGAGGGGATTTTTTACATAACCGCCTCAGGCGGCCCCGATTATACGGATACTATATACTCGTTCAACGTAGATGTAGTGCAGGCCCAAAGCCCAAGATTAAAAACCGTCTCCGTAAACGGCTCCTCTTTAGCCCTGGAAACAGACGTCATGACTTACGAAAAAACCATTCCCTACGGAACAGGCGGAAGCGTTTACGCGGACGTCTCCTGGTCGGTGGACGTTACGGAAGTAAGCCGTGTCGCCTACTCGTTTGACGGCGGCTCCTCCTGGGAAGACGACCCCGAAAAAAACGGCTTCAGCGGCGCCCTCTCCATATCGCCGGCGCAAACTAAAACCGTCCTGGTCAAAGTTACGGCCTTCGACGACAACCTGTCAATCTACTTCCTGAGCCTAACCCGCGAGGGAAACGGCGGCGCAAACCTCGTCTCCCTATCCTATAATTGCGGCGCCGGAGACGTCCCCATAACCCTTTCTACGAGGGGCGGCGTTACGGAAGTGCAAGTTCCTTGTTTCGCCACAAACCTTACGATGAGCGCCGCAAAAGGCCCCAACCTTGATGAAACGAGCGGCCAGGTGAGCGCGTCCCCAACCTCGTTCACCTGGAGCTCGCAAGAGGACGCAACGCCCAAAGTCGCGCAGGTGAAAGCCAAGGACAATGATGGGGCGAATGAAACTTATAATTTAATTTTCTTAAAAAAATCTAAAACCGCAACCGCTATGGCTCTAGGCGGAGAGGTCTCGTTCATCAAAAATACGGATAATAGCTGGGATGAGTTGCATATATTTAAGGAAAGAGGAAACTCAACTTTAAGCTTCCAGGCCGGCCGTTTTAAAAATCCTTTAACCGGAAAAGTTCTTGTTGTAGCGGGCGGCGGAGGCGGAGGCGCCGGCGGAGGCGGCGGAGACGATTCTGGCGGCGGAGGAGGCGGAGGCGTAGCTTACACCGAAGCCGCCGTAAACCTAAGCGGCTATTTTACAGACGGAACGGCGAATATAACGGTTGGAGCGGGCGGAGCTGCAGGATCTAACGGCGAAGACTCGTTCTTTTCCACAGCGCAAGCCATAGGAGGAGGCGCCGGAGGCCATTCATCCAGCACAGAAGGCGGTTTCGCCGGAGGTTCAGGCGGCGGCGGCGGCGGCGGGCCTTACAGCGAAAAGACAAACGGCGGGGCCGCGCTTATACAGAATCCGAAAGACCCTAATTTTAAATACTACGGAAACGCCGGCGGCGGAGACAACAACGGAGGCTCCAGCGGCGGCGGCGGCGGCGGCGCCGGTGCGGCCGGAGAGGACGCCAGCGCTGGCGGTAAAGGAGGGACTTATAAAACGATAGACATTACAGGAAGCGCCGTAAATTATTCCCAGGGCGGGAACAGCGGGAACGTAAGCGGCATGGGAAGCGCCATAGGTTCCGGCGGGCAAGGTTGCGCCAACGGAAATATACTTGGGTCGAATCCCTCAAAAACCGCGACTTCCGGAAAAGACGGCGTCGTAGTAGTCCGTTTTAGGTACTCGGAATAATTTTCACGCGGCGTTTTTTGCGGCCTTCTCTCGCTGGGAGGTCGCAGCCTCCCATACCCGCCAAAAAGGTTGAATTTTAGGGGGTCGAGGGGGCCTTTAGGCCCCTCGCGGGGTGCGGGGCGGCGCCCCGCATTGGCGTCTGCTCGCGCCTTGGTTGCCGCTGGGGGCTCCGCCCCCAACCGCGCCCGCTTTAGCTTGGCACCGCGCTTCCGGTTGTTCACCCGCCCGTATATTTGTTATATTTACCTAAACAGCCTAAATCGGCGGCAAGCCGTTAAACGGCGAAACCACGCGGAGGTGTAAATGCGCTTTATATTAAAAATCCCGGTCTTGATCTTGGCGGCGGCGGCTCTTTTTTCCTGCGATCTGCAGATTGATGATGTGGTAAAACCCGGGGCTAAAGGCGCGAAGACCCCCATCCCCACCCCCGAAGCCTCCCCGCCTAAATTGACGAACCTGTGGTTCGACGGCGGCTCCCCGCGCCTCGCGGGGCCGGACGGAGAAGACGCGGCGTTCAACCCGGACGTCTACTCCTACACCGCGGAACTGCCTTTGGAAGACGCCGAAACCACCATAAACGCCGAAGCCCCGGAAGATTGCGAAATCTCCTTCCCCACCGGAAAAACATTCACACCCCTGGCAGGCTCAATCTCACTCGTCACCGTTTCAACAAAAAACGGCCTTAAAAACAACTACACAATCAGCTACTTTAAAGGCCCCCTGCCCCCGGCCGTCTTGTCCTCCATAACGCTCTCCATAGGCGAAATAGAAGACTTCTCCCCGGATAAAACGGAATACGAAATCGTAGTCCCATACGGCACGGAAAGCGCCGTAGTCTTCGCCGAAAGCCCCCTGGAAGGCGCGGCCTTCACTTACGAACCGTCCGTAAAAGTAGACCTCTCAGGCGCCCCGGGCGAAAAAACGGCCTCCGCCCGAATCGGCGTGAGCGCCCTAAACTACTCCACGGCTTTTTACACCGTGGTATTCACCGAAGCCCCGCCACTGCAGTCTTTTTTGGCCGGCGTGGAAATCTCAGGCGGCCTCACACTGGCGGACGAAAACGGGCCGGTAGTCTTCAACCCCGCCCGCAAAGAATACACGATAGCCGTCCCCCAATCAAAACAAGATGACCCGATAACGGTCAACGCGATAAAGGAGCGCTTCAGCGACTCCGTCTGGCGCTCAGGCGCCCCGGAAAATGAAGGCTCCGCCGCGCAACCGCCGTTTATAGAAGACGGCGTCTCTAAAGTCTTTTACCTTTCGGTGAACCAGGGGCCGGGCTTCGTGGACGCGACCTACGCCTTTTCTTTTTTTATAAAAGAAGATCCGCCGGCGAAGCTCGCGACTTTAACCTCCAATATCGGAACGCTTTACCAAAGAACGGCGGACGGCGTTACACAACCGCAAACGAGCTTTTCGCCAGACCATTACTCCTACACCCTGGTGGTTCCCAATGAAACCGCCGAAGCGACCCTTTCCGCCGAAGCTGAAGCGGGCGGGTCTGTTTATTCAGGCGCCGTAGCCGCGGAAGCCGCGCCAAGCGTCGCCCTAACGGTCCAAAACCCCAGAGCCTCCAGAGCGCCGGCCCAGTTCACCGTAAGCGCCGGGACTTACAGCGCCTCCGTTTACACCGTCTATTTCGACACGACAACCCACCCGCCGGCCATCCTTTCCCGCGTTTCAATATCAGGCGGGACTATAATCGACAGCGACTTTTCCCCGCAAAACACGGGTCCATACGATGTGCGGGTCTATTCCAGCGCACCCTCCCTTATAATAAAAGCGGCGGCGGACGACCCGTTCGAAGTCCGCTACAACCCGAAAAACGCCTTCGCCCCGCCGGTCTCAGGGCCTTTTTACGTAACCGCCCTGGGCGGCCCGGGTTATACGGATACTCAATACTCCTTCAACGTGAATATCGTCCAGGCCAAAAGCCCCAGATTGAAAACCGTTTCCGTAAACGACTCCCCTTTAACACTGGAAACAGACGTCATGACCTACGAAAAAACCATCCCCTACGAAACCGGCGGAAGCCTTTACGCGGACGTCTCCTGGTCGGTGGACGAAACGGAAGTAAGCCATACCGCCTACTCCTTTGACGGCGGCTACTCCTGGGAAGACGACCCCGAAAAAGACGGCTTCACAAACGCCCTCTCCATATCGCCGGCGCAAACTAAAACCGTCCTGGTTAAAGTAACCACCTTCGACGGCAACCTATCAATCTACTTCCTGCGCCTAATCCGCGAGGGAAACGGCGGCGCAAACCTGATCTCCGTATCCTACAACAGCGGCGCCGGAGACGTCCCAATAACCCTTTCGGCTACAAGCCCGGTAACCCAGGTTGAGACGTCGTTTTTAACGACGAGCTTGACTATAAAGGCGGTGAACGCCGGCCTTGGGGCGGGGGCTCAAATAACAGTGGAGCCCGCGTCTTTATCCTGGAGCGAGCAAGAGGACGCAACTCCCAAAGTCGTACAGGTGAAAGCCCAGGACAATGATGGGGCGAATGAAACTTATAATTTAATTTTCTTAAAAAAATCTAAAACCGCTATGGCTCTAGGCGGAGAGGTTTCGTTCATCAAAAATACGGATAATAGTTGGGATGAGTTGCATATATTTAAGGAAACCGGAAACTCAACTTTAAGCTTCCATGCCGGCCGTTTTAAAAATACTTTAACCGGAAAAGTTCTTGTTGTGGCTGGCGGCGGCGGCGGCGGAAAAGGCGGCGGAGAAAACGCCGGAGACGATTCCGGGGGCGGCGGCGGCGGCGGCATAGCTTACACGGAGTCCAGCATAAACCTAAGCGGCTATTTTACAGACGGAACGGCGAATATAACGGTTGGAGCGGGCGGAGCTGTAGGATCTAATGGCGGAGACTCGTTCTTTTCCACAGCGCAAGCCATAGGAGGCGGCGCCGGAGGCAGTGCATCCAGCACAGACGGCGGTTTCGCCGGAGGTTCAGGCGGCGGCGGCGGCGGCGGGCCTAACACCCTAAGGACAAGCGGCGGGACGGCGCTTATACAGGATCCGTCAGACCCTAATTTTGCATACTACGGACACGACGGCGGCGGAGACAACAACGGTAAAAGCACCGGCGGAGGCGGCGGCGGCGCCGGTGCGGCCGGAGAGAACGCCAGCGCTGACGGTAAAGGAGGGACTTATAAAACGATAGACATTACAGGAAGCGCCGTAAATTATTCCCAGGGCGGGAACACCGGGAACATAAGCGGCATGGGAAGCGCCATAGGTTCCGGCGGGCAAGGTTGCGGCAACAGAGACAATCCCTCAAAAACCGCGACTTCCGGAATAGACGGCGTCGTAGTAGTCCGTTTTAGGTACTCGGAATAATTTTCACGCGGCGTTTTTTGCGGCCTTCTCTTGAAAAACGCCGCAAAAAACTGTTATAATTTGTGTATGAAGAAATCTATTTTTTTCGCGTTGCTAACGCTTTTAACTGGTTTTGCCTACGCGCAAACAACAGGAACTATGCGGCTCGCCGAAGGCGCCGCATCACAAATCGGAACGCTTTTAAACAAACCGGCTCTTGTTAAACCGGCTGTAGCTACGCCGCTCGGGAAAAATTGGTTCCGGCTGGAAACAGACGCTCACATTTTCACGGATCAAGTCACCGCAAAACAAGTGGCGGCCATGCTGTTGGACGTTCCCAATCAGGGAAAATACCTTAACGGCAAAAAAAGCAAGCTTACATCCACAGTTGTGGAAACTAAACCGGAAGGCGTAATAGCCGATTTTGTTTCAATATCCGTAGCCGGGCCTATACAAATAAAAACGCCGTACCGCGCTCTTTTGGCCAGCTCAAAAACCGACTCAAAAATTCAGCTTGAAGTAAAACAACTGCCGGAAGATTCGGAAGCAAACAAAGAAATTAAAAATTTATACGCCACACGTTACGCCGAAGACGTTGCTATAGACGGTAAAAAATATACATACATTAGAATTTATACAATAGACGATGTAAACGCGAGCATACTTCCCGGGGCTAAAGGAACGCTTGAAAAAAATTCAGAGCCGGTAAACGAAGAAACCCTGGAAATGATAATCGCCGCCGCAAAAACAAAATAACGCAAGGAGCTTATGTGCCGGAAGAAGAAAGCGTGTACAATGGCAAAGCGACGATGGAAAAAATCAGTTCGCTTGCCAAACGAAAAGGGTTTGTGTTTCAGTCTTCCGAGATTTACGGCGGACAGAACGGGGCTTGGGATTACGGGCCTCTTGGCGTAGAACTAAAAAACAAAATCGCCGCCGCCTGGTGGAAAGAAATGACCCGCCTAAATGATAATATCGTCGGCCTTGACGCGGCGATCCTTATGCATCCCCGCGTTTGGGAAGCGTCCGGCCATGTAGAGAATTTCACCGACCCGCTGGTCGATTGTAAAAAATGTAAAGCCCGTTTCCGCGCCGACCAAATTCCGCCGGAAAATATTGAAAAAAAAACCTGCCCTGAATGCGGCGGCGAACTTACTGAAACACGAAATTTCAACCTTATGTTCAAAACCAGCATCGGGCCGGTGGAAGATTCTTCGAGTGTAATCTATTTACGCCCGGAAACCGCGCAGGGAATCTATGTAAACTATAAAAATGTAGCGCAGTCCGCCCGCCTAAAAATACCTTTTGGAATAGCCCAGATAGGCAAAGCTTTTCGCAACGAAATTGTAACCAAAAATTTTATTTTTAGAACCTGCGAATTTGAACAGATGGAAATGCAGTTTTTTGTAAAACCAGGTTCCGATGAAGAATGGTTTGATGAATGGAAAAAACGGCGCTGGGCTTATTACAATAAACTCGGCGTAAAAATGGAAAATTTCCGCTGGCATAAACACGGGCCGGACGAACTGGCGCATTACGCAAAAGACGCCTACGACATCGAATACCTCTTCCCCATGGGCTGGAAAGAACTTGAAGGCGTACATAACCGTTCCGATTACGATATTTCCCGCCACGCCGAATATTCAAAAAAAGATTTGCAATATATAGACCAGGATGACGGCAATAAAAAGTACACTCCGTTTATAATTGAAACTTCCGCCGGTCTCACCCGCAACCTGCTTATGATTTTATGCGACGCTTACGATGAAGACGAAGCTAACGGCGAAACGCGCGCGGTTTTGCGCTTTCACCCCGCATTAGCCCCAATTACAGCCGCCGTATTGCCTCTGGTTAAAAAAGACGGGCTGGCCGAAATCGCTCAAGGCATAGCGGCTGAACTTAAAGAAGACTTCAACGTAGATTACGATCAAAGCGGGGCCATAGGCCGCAGATACAGACGGCAGGATGAGATAGGAACGCCGTTTTGCGTAACGGCGGACTACGAAACAAAAGAAAATGGTTCGGTAACCTTGCGTTTTAGAGATTCAATGGAACAAACTCGAATACACAAAAACGCTTTGGCGGAACGTTTGCGCAAGGAAATAAAGGAATACAAAAGAATAAAATGACGGAAAAACAAAAAGAGAAAGCTCTCTCCTCGCGTGTAATAGAAGCCGGAGGAAGAGGGGCCGCTTTTTTACAAAACGCCTCGTTGCGCGTTTTAATTGACGATATAGGCGGCATGACTCCGGAATTAAGTTGCGTTCAGGAAAACCGCCAGATTAACGCACATTACATCCCGTGGTTTAGAGCCAACTCCCCCGCCCATTTCAACGATGAAGAACACGGCGGGTTTTGGCGTAGCAGCCTTTTGTATAATATGGCCGGAAGCTTCCCGTGCGCTCCGAATTTCGGGCCGGGTATGATTATAGACGGCGTAAAAATGCCGCCCTTCGGCTGGACCGCAAACCTTCCATGGAAATTTATAAAATCAGGAACTGACAATGTGTCTGGGGGCGTCTGGAATTATAGCGAAATGAAAGCCCCAAATCCAAACGTCGCGCTTTCGTTCAAAAAAATAGACATGGTGATACCTGGACATTGCGTTCATTATTCGGCCCTTATAATAAAAAACTCCGGGACTAAAGACATAGAAATTAACGCTGGATTTCACAACACCGTAGGCGCTCCTTTTTTGGACGCCGGTTGCCGCATTTCCGCTTGTTCAAAAAACTGGACGACTCCTCCCGCCGGCGGCGAATTTGACGCCACGACCCGTCTCGCTTTGGGCGCTGAGTTTCCGGCTCTTTCTAAAGCGCCCCTTTCTTACGGAGGCAAAGAAGATTTAACGGTGGTGAGCGGGCCGATAGGCCACACCGACTTTGTTTGCGGAGCCGTGCCAAAAAGTTCCTCGCTAAGTTGGTCGGCCGTCGTAAACCCAAATTTAAAGCTGGCGTATGTTTGTTTCTTTACAGGCCCCGCCGCCGCCGACCCTGATGATATAGTTCTTTACTTTAACGACTTTTTAATGCAATACGGCGGCAGGCCTTTTACGCCGTGGGCCGCTTTTGAAGGCGGAAGCGATCTTTCATATTGCCTTGGAACGGCTAACGCCGCGGCGGCGTACTGCTACGGTTTGGAATACTCTAGAACGGCGAAACAGGTTCTAGGCTCCCCCGCCACTGTAAATATTCCGGCTTTGCGCGAAAAAACCTTGTATTACGGCTCGCTTTTTGGAATATACGAAAACAACATTTTAGACGGCGGAATAGTGGGCGTAGACGGCGAAGAAAATAGCCTTGTTTGTAAAAGCACAGCCGAATCGTGGAAATTTAACGCCGATTGCGCTTTTAAAATTATAAGAACCATACGAAAACGTGAAATTACACAGACAAATTCCACGCCAAAACCAGCGCCGCCGCCTGTAGAAATTTTAACGACCCCGGAAAAATAAAATCACAACATCTTGGTTTATACGCGATTTTTAGTTGTTTAGAAGGATGCGGCGAAAAGTTTAATTTACGTTAAATTTGAAGAACATGACGTCTCCATCTTGCACTATGTATTCTTTACCTTCCAGCCTGTATTTTCCGGCCTCTTTTATTTTCAACTCGCTGCCGTAAGTGATTATGTCGTCCACAGAGTAGACTTCGGCTTTAATAAAACCTTTTTCAAAATCGCTGTGTATCACGCCCGCCGCCTGCGGAGCCGTAGAACCCGTTTTAACCGTCCAGGCTCTACATTCATCGGAGCCGGCTGTAAAAAAAGTTGTAAGCTTCAAAAGACGGTACGCATTTTGTATGAGTTGTTCCAAAGCGGAAGCCTCTAATCCAAGCTCCGTCAAAAACGCCGCCTTTTCGCTTTCATCTTCTATACCGGCAAGTTCCGCTTCGAATTTGCCGCAAACCACAACCGCTACGGCGCCTTCTTCACGCGCCGTTTTTAGAACGGCGTCTATGAGCGGGGTTTCTTTTTTAGCGTTAAACGCTCTGATTCCGTCTTCATCCGTGTTGCAAACGTATATTTGCGGTTTTTGCGTAATAAAATTACAATGAGCTATAATCGCTTTTTCTTCGTCTTTTAAATCAACGGAACGCGCCGGCTTTCCCAATTCCAGCGCGGGGGCTATCTTATCCAAAACATCCAAAACGGCGGCCTGATTTTTCTTTTCAGCGGCCCCCTGCGCTCTTATGGCCGCAACAGCCTTTTCCCGGCGTCTGGCGCAGGTCTCCATATCCGCAAGAGCCAGCTCTATGTTGATGACTTCTATGTCGTCGCAAGGATTCACGGCTCCAGAAACATGAATGACGTCTTTATCCTCAAAACAGCGCACTACATGGGCGATGATTCCAACCTCACGTATGTGAGATAAAAATTGATTGCCAAGCCCTTCCCCGGCGGCGGCCCCTTTTACAAGACCCGCTATGTCTACAAATTCAACCGAAGATCGAATCGTTTTAACCGGATTGAAAATTTGCTTTAATTTTAAAAGCCTTGAATCTGGAACGTCTACAACGCCTACATTTGGATTTATAGTGCAAAACGGGTAATTTTCCACTTTAGCGAAAGAACCGCTTAAAGCCGAAAAAATAGTTGATTTTCCAACATTCGGCAACCCGACAATGCCGCAATTAACAGCCATGCCGCAAAGCATACCCTTTTTCTAAAATTATTGCTACAACAGAGAAAATCATAAGGCTTCCGGTTTAAGCGGGACATAAAACTTACAGCGCTCAGATTTTAAATAAAAAGCGCTTTATATTATCGGCGCCTAGCGTCAACTCCTTGACATTTTTCTAAAACGGCACTATATATATAGAACCTTGCGGGAAATTGGATAGGAGGTTTCTGTGCGGTGCCCTCATTGCGGAAATATAGACGACAAGGTTATAGAAACCAGGGCGCTGGCGAACGGAGACGCGGTGCGCAGGCGCCGTGAATGTTGTAAATGCGGGTTTAGATTTACCAGTTACGAAAAAATAGAAGACAAGCCTTTTATGGTGATAAAACGGGACGGCAGAAGAGAGCCTTACGAAAGGGAAAAAATTGAAAGAGGACTGGAAAGAGCCGTTGAAAAACGCCCCGTACCCGCGCTTGACATTGAAAGAGTCGTGAATGAAGTCGAAGACAAAGCCATTATCCAGGGCGGCGTAAGCCGCGAAATAAGCACAACGGCCATTGGAGAAATGGTTTTAGACAAGCTAAGTTCTTTGGATAAAGTGGCTTACATAAGATTCGCGTCGGTATGCCGACGGTTTGAAAATTTAAACGAGTTTGTAAAAGAAATAGAAAATTTAAATAAAGGTTTATAGGGGTGAAAAGTGATTAAAAACGTGGTCAAAAGATCAGGCGCGGTTGAAGTTTACGACCGGACGAAAATAAGCGCCGCAATATCCAAAGCGTATGCGGCGGTGCATTGCAAAGACAAATGCGTTGAAGTGAACGCTGAAAAAATCGAAGCTCTGGCCGCCAAAGTTGAAGAAGCCATACTAAAAATGACGTACGGCAGACATGAAAATTCAATACCGGCAATAGAAGAAATTCAGGATTGCGTAGAAAACACGCTTATCGAAGAAAAAGAAACCGCTGTAGCCAAGGCGTATATACTGTACAGGGCCAGACATGAGGCTATAAGAGATTCAAAAAAGCTAATGCTGGATATAGACGGCACTATGGACGGCTACCTAAAACAAGAAGACTGGCGCGTAAACGAAAACGCCAACGTAAACTATTCGCTTGGAGGCCTTATACTCCACAATTCCGGCAGTATAACCGCAAATTACTGGTTAAAAAACATATACACGGAAGAAATAGCCAACGCTCACCGCAACGCCGATTTTCATATTCACGACCTTTCAATGTTTTCCGGCTACTGCGCCGGCTGGAGTCTGCGGCAGCTTATAAAAGAGGGTCTGGGCGGCGTACCCGATAAAATCACCTCTAAACCGGCTGAACACCTTTCCACTCTTATGCAACAGGCCGTAAATTTTTTGGGTTGCCTGCAAAACGAATGGGCCGGGGCGCAGGCTTTTAGTTCATTCGATACATACATAGCCCCTTTTGTAAAAAAGGACCGCATGACGGAAAAAGAGGTTAAACAATGCCTGCAAAGCTTTGTTTTCGGAGTGAATACGCCAAGCCGCTGGGGAAGCCAGGCGCCTTTCACCAACATAACGCTAGATTGGACGACGCCCAAAGACCTAAAAGATAAACGCGCCGTATTGGGCGGGCGGGAAATGGATTTCACCTACGGCGAATGTGAAAAAGAAATGGAAATGATAAACAAACTTTTCATAACGCTTATGCTTGAAGGAGACGCCAACGGAAGAGGCTTTCAATATCCCATCCCAACTTATAACATTACATCCAATTTTGACTGGGACGGGCCTAACGTGCCAATACTTTTTGAAATGACTTCCCGTTACGGAACCCCTTATTTTCAGAATTTTGTAAACTCCAATCTTGACCCAAACGATGTTCGCTCAATGTGTTGCCGGTTGCGTTTGGATAAAAGAGAGCTCCGCAAAAGAGGCGGCGGGTTGTTCGGTTCGGACGAACTTACAGGTTCTGTAGGCGTCGTTACAATCAACCTTCCCAGAATAGGATACTTGGCTAACGACAAAAAAGACTTTTACGCCCGCCTTGAACGCCTTATGGCCCTTGCGCGGGACAGCCTTATTATAAAACGTAAAGTCGTAAACCGCCTGCTGGAAAACGGCCTTTTCCCGTATACAAAACGGTATTTAGGTGCGCTTGACAATCATTTTAACACTATAGGCCTTGTTGGAATGAACGAATGTCTTAAAAACTTTTTTGGGGCGTCCGTAACTACGGCGACAGAAAAAGGCAAAGATTTCGCCCTTGAAACGCTTAATTTTATGCGGGAGAAACTGGCCGACTATCAGGAAACCACAGGCGAGCTCTTTAATCTGGAAGCTACTCCAGCCGAATCCACTTCTTACCGTTTAGCCAAACACGACAAAGAACACTATCCAAAAATAATTACATCCGGTGAAAAAGAGCCTTATTACACGAATTCCACTCAATTACCGGTAGGTCAAACCTCCGATATTTTCGACGCTCTGGATCTTCAGGAAGAATTACAAGCCTCTTACACGGGAGGCACCGTGTTTCACGCATTTTTGGGCCAGTCTATAGAAGACTGGCAGGTGTGCCGCGACCTGGTGAAAAAAATAACGTACAACTACAGAATACCGTACTTTACAATTTCCCCGACTTTTTCGGTGTGCCCTGTACACGGTTATTTATCTGGAGAGCATTTTAATTGCCCAAAATGTAAAGAAGAAAAAAAAGCGGAGCTTATGAAGCGTATAGACGAGCTGGAAGCGGAAAAAAAAGCGGTTCTAGCCGCAAGCGCGTAATCCGCCGTAAAAGAATAATGTATTTATAACAGAGGTTGTCCCAAAACTTCAGTTCTGGAACAACCTCAACAATCTTTTTATTAAAAAGATTAAACCTTGAGGAGTAAATATGAGAACGCTTAAAGAGATTGAAGATGAACTCGCCAAAGTCCGTAAAGAGGCGGAGGATGCGGCGGGAATGGAAGCCGAAGTTTACAGCAGGATTGTGGGATACTATCGTTCCGTCCGCAACTGGAATAAAGGCAAAAGGGAGGAGTACAAAGAAAGGACGCTTTTTAAATCTTGCGAATCAATGGAAGCCGCTCAAAAAACAAAAAGACTCCCCGAAGCCGGGGATGAGAGTCCGCAAATTTTGACGGCGAAAAAAACGGCGCAAGCTCCACAGAAAACAGATTTAAGACTTGTGCTGTTTGTGCGCACACGTTGCCCGGCCTGCCCCGGCGCGAAAGAAGCCGCCGCAAAGTTGGGCATACCAGTAGACGCCGTTGACGCGGATACTGAAGACGGGCTGGAAAAAGCTCAAAAGATGTCTGTTTTTTCCACCCCTACAGCCATACTGGTTTCGCAAGACGGCGCGGAGCTAAACCGCGCAAACAACGTTAACTCCATAGCCGAGTTGCTGGACGCCGTAGCTTAAAACAGACGCGCAGAATGTAAAGAAACGCGGGTTTTTTTAAGAATTATCACTAAGAAAACGGCCTATTGCAAAACTTCAAGTTTTGAAATAGGCCGGTAACTGGCCGCATGGATTGTACAAATATCGCAAAACGCTCCGTATTTTGCTGTCTTTGAACGACTAATCTCACTGTTTTATAGCCCTATTTCCCGCAATCCTGATTTTACAGAATCTACAACCCTTTCTACGTCATATTCCGTCATGCCTGGCCATATAGGTAAAGATATTTCGCCGGAATAAACGTCCATGCTGTTAGGCAAGGCGTCTTCTAAAATATTATAGCGTTTTTTATACAAAGGCATGGTATGCAATGGAATAAAATGAACCGAAACGCCTATTCCTTCTTTTTGTAAAAAAGACGCCAGAACCATGCGTTTTTCAAATATTTTTTTACGGTCATTGTCAAGAGTTTTTATACGCAACGGGTATAAATGCCAGGCGTTAGCTTTACATGAACTAGGCGCGCGGAGTCCCCTCTCATTTGCAAAAGCGCGGTCGTAACGTTCCGCTATTGAACAACGCTTTTCAAGCAAATCAAAAGCGCGCTTAAGTTGCGCGCGGCCTATAGCGGCTAGAACATCCGGCAAATTATATTTAAAGCCGGCGTCTAAAATTTCGTAATTCCAGGAGCTTTTAACATCGGAATAACGATTCCAGGCGGGGCGGTCTATTCCATGAAGCCGCATTATAGAAGCGCGTTTTATTAAATTCTCATTTCTGCTTACAATCATCCCGCCTTCACCGGTTGTTATGGTCTTTGTGGCGTAAAACGAAAACACCCCGGCGTCTCCAAAATCTCCCGCAGCCACGCCATTTGTAAAAGAAGGGAAACAATGCGCGCAATCTTCAACTACAAAAAGACCGTAGTCCCGCGCCACCTCGTTTATAGCGGCCATATCGCACGGGAAACCGCCGTAATGTACTGGAAGCGCCGCTTTAGGAGTTCCAAAAGGCCCCGCCGCCCCGTTTGGCGCCAAACCTTTTTTACAGCGTTCTACGGCAAGGCGCAATTTTTTAGGAGACATATTAAACGAGTTAGGCTCAACATCGACAAAAACGACTTCGGCGCCAAGATAAAGAGCGGCTTCCGCTGTGGACGCAAAAGTAAGCGACGGGACGAAAACGACGTCTCCAGGGCCCACTCCCAGCGCTTCCAGCGCTAAATGAAGCCCGCTTGTCGCGGAGTTAACGGCTAGAGCGCAAAGGCCTCCCGCAGGAGCCAAGAAATCCGCAAATTCTTTTTCGAATAAAAGCGCTTCTTTCCCTGTAGTAATCCAGCCGGAACGCAAAACATCAAGAACCGCTTTTTCTTCTTCTTCGCCTATAAACGGACGGGCGAAAGGCAATGGTTTTTTAGTCATAATTTTAGCGTAGGTATCGCTTCTTTTAACGTAGAACGCATATACAAATTATTTCTGTACAGATCGCTTTTTCTTTCATCAAAATAACAGGCGGGGCGCAATTTTTCTATTAGGGCGTCCAGGTCAAAATCAACTTTTTGATTTTCAAAACGGGGTCTTATACGGCTTATTTTTTTAAATTTAGTGCGAACTGGGATTTCATCATCCGCAAACAATTTTTCATCCAGTTTTTCACCCGCGCGGCATCCTATATATTCAATTTTTATATCTATTTCCGGTTCATATCCGTAAAAGCGTATCATTTGCTCCGCCACATCCCGTATCCGCACCGGCTCGCCCATATCCAGCAGATACAATTCGCCGTTATCACCCACGCCTCCGGCCTTTAACACCAGGGAACAGGCCTCCGGTATTGTCATAAACCATCTGCGCATATCTGGATGGGTTACGGTGAGCGGCCCTCCTCTTTCAATCTGCGTTTGAAAAAGCGGAGCTATAGATCCTCGCGAACCCAGGACGTTCCCAAAACGAACAACCATAAAATTGGAGCCCCCGTTTTCTTCGGGAGTCGTTTCCCGGGCGGCTTTTAGCACAATTTTTTCACACAACTGTTTGGAAGCGCCGTATATAGAAACAGGCTCCACGGCCTTGTCTGTTGTAACAAATACAAAACGGCTTACTTTACAACGTTTCGCGGCATTCACAAGATTCAAAGTGCCAAAAAGGTTGTTTTCTATAGCCGCAACAGGATTCGCCTCCATAAGCGGAACGTGTTTGTACGCGGCCGCGTGAAAAATAGCGTCCGCTTTTAAATTTTTAATGATGTAATTGATATAGCGCTCGTCTTTTAAATCGCCTATAACGGTTACAATATCCGTCCGCTCGCCCACCCCTTCTTCCTGCAAAGTCTGTAGCTCCCTGTCTATTTGGTATATTGAATTTTCACCGTGGCCGAATAGATACAAACGCTCAACGCCCGCGGAAAGAAGCTGACGGCACAATTCTGAACCTATAGAACCGCCGGCGCCTGTTACAAGAACGCGTTTATCTCTTAGATAAAAAAGACTTTCTTTTAAGTTCACCGCTATTGGCGTGCGCCCAAGCAAATCTTGCGGATCTATTGAACGAGTTTGAATAAGGTGAATGTCTCCGTTTATAATTTGCGAGATTCCCGGCAATATGCGTATGCGGTCAAATCCAGCGGACTTTAAAACGCCGTATAATTTTTTAATGTATTCACTGGAGGCTTCCGGCATAGCTATAACAGCCTCATCCCCAACCTTTCCGCGGATAAGCTTCGCTACATTATGAACCGGGCCTAAAACCGGCACACCGTCAATTTCCTTGCCTATAAGTTCCGGATTGTCTTCCAAAAAGGCGACAACTTCGCCCAAAACACTTTTCACTTTAACTTCATTCGCAAGAGCCCTGCCCGCAAATCCGGCGCCTATAATGTGCAACCGTCTTGTTTTACTTACACTCATAGAATTTTCCTTATAGTAAATATAACCTTACAATTTATTTCCATGTAAGTTTTTTTTTACAAATAACCCAGCTTATAAACATGCACTGTATTATAAATAATACAGTGCGCAATAAAATCTATAGATAAATTCAGCAAAAATACATTTTAGTGTTAATTATTTTATCAAAATAAACTCCTTACACAAGATTTAAGAAAATATGTATGATTTTTCATACATCAAGTTAATTAATCTTTGCGAATGAGATGACCTCGAAGGCGAGATCTATCGTAAAAGGCTTGTTGTAAAAATCTAGTTTTATTTTGGCTCTGCCTTTTCTTTTATCTGTCTTGATTATAAGCCCTTCAAAGCCCATAAGCGGGCCTTCTTTCACCACTATTCTGTTTTGTTCGTTGAAGTAAACTTTTGAAACTCCGGCTATGGGGCCCGTCTTTTTCGCAAAATGAATCATTACGTCCAAGTCTTTACCTTTCACCTCCGTAACGTCTGAATTTGAGCGTAAAAACCGGCAAAAACCGGAAATTTCTGTAAAAATCCGCTGAAAATCAGATATATTTTCGTTTTCGCCAAACTCTACAAAAACATACCCAGGGAAAACCGGAAGGATTTTTTTAGTCGTCCGGCCTTCTTTTCGTTCGTTAATTTCGCGTCTTGGAAAGTAAAGCTTTATTTTTTTTGAATAATTAACGGCCTCGAAAAGTTCGATGTATTTTTCTTCGGAATTCGATTTTACCTGAACAACGTAATACTTCATAACACCGGCGTATTCTACAGTTTGAGCTTGGCGTGAAGCAAGGCTTATAAAAAGCTTACCGCAAATTCTCTCAAGAAAAACCAATTTTACGCCGATACGCAAATGAGGAGTTTATTTTTTATGGCGGTTTCCGTTAAAAAAGTCGTCGCGTTTTTCGCGTCATTCGTTCTTTTTACAGTATCGGATGTTTTTTCCGCGAATATAGCGTTTATGGTGGTGGAAACCAACATTTTAGACGACGTTAAAAACAATCACGCGGACGTCTGGGAAAGCGGCGTTATGGACGTATTTTTTATCGAAGGCCATGTTGTAAGCAACGCTTCCGCCATGCGGATTCAAGAAAACGACAGGGAAGATTTTCCGCCTGAAGCGCTGGGCGATTTCCAGCAGGCGATACAGAACGGAGCCGATTATTTTGTGCTGGCTACGTTAAATTACAAAAAAAATACGGACGAAACAAACAAAAAAAGCCCGCAGGGTTTGGCTACTGTAAGCCTTAAACTTTTTAAAATATCTCCGTACAGGTTCGTATACGAAAATAAATTAGCTTTCGAAAAAAAAGAGCGGAGTTCGAGTGAAAAAACGCAGGGAGAGGATGAATTAAGAATGGCTAAAGACGCCGCGAAAACCCTCCTTCCCTATCTTTAAAAAATAAAATGAAAAAAATCTTATTAAAAACAGTTTTCGCTTTTCTTTCACTCTCACTTTTATTAAGCGCCTCCTGGGAGGGTTCATCAGCTATAGCTCCGGAAGGCGAACTTCCTGAACGCGGCTTTTACGTTTCTTCAAATTCATTTCCCATAAATACTGTTGTAGACATAGTAAATCTTGAAACCGGACGCACTATTCAAGCCATAGTCCGAACTTCTCAGAACGCTCCAGGCGGCATAGTTTTACTTTCGCGGGACGCAGCGGATGCGCTTGGAATTTCAAACCGTTCCAACGGAAGAATTAGGCTTAACCCGCCGCCTGAAGCTATCGCTTTTTCGAGGTTTACCGACGGAAGAAGTTTTTCCGGCGACCCTGACTACGACACGCGGGCGTTTGTGCGTGAGAACGCCTTAACAAGACGCGGAAACACAGTTTACCCGAGAGATTCTTTTTCTCAAGACGCTCCGTATTCTCAGCCGGTTCCAAAAATTCAGCAGGAAGAAACTCCCGACATCTCAAAATCAGCCGTTCCAAGCATTATTTCGGCGCCTCCAACCCCGGTTTCTCCGGTTGTAATAGTTATGCCGCCGCCGGGCCCGCCGGCCGCCGCCTCAGCCCCCGCCGCCGCGGAGCCTAATTTACCGAAAGCCATAGAAAGCGCGCAAACCGCTCCGCCGTCAACCATTTTAGAAATACCTTCTCCAAAGCCTTTACAAAGCGGAGCGGAAGTAATCGTAGCCCTGCCCAATCCGCAGGAACGCCCCGTTATACCCGTAGAAACCGGCGGAACCGCCGCGCCAGGCCAAACCACGGAGCCAGCTCAACCGCGTCCGGTTGCGCCCGCGCCGGATGTAATTGCTCTATTGCCTAATCCGGTTGAACAGGCGGTGGTTCCTGATACACAGCCCTCATCCAAGCCTCAAGTTGTACAGGAGGCGCCTGTTCCAGATTCAAATACATATTCACAAGCGTTAAACAGCCAACATCCTGAATTGTCGCCGGTTCCTGTAAATCCAATTTCAACAACTTTGTTGTTCAATCCTGACCAGCCGCGTCTGGAAGAACCGAAAGCTCTGGAAGATTCAAATCCAAGCAAGCCGGATGTTTCCCCGGCGGTCAACGCCGCGCAACCGGATGACGGCGGATTTGTCAACGACAACATCTTAGGGCCGCAGTCGCCGCCGCAAAACGGCGCCGCCGGAATCGCAACCGCGACGCCTCAGCAAAACGCATACACGGCCCCGGAAACTTACAGCCCGCCGCCCTCGCCCAGAACGCCGGAGGTAACCCTAAGGCCCGATTCCCCTGCGGTTAGCGCCGCGCAACCGGATGACGGCGGGTTTATCAACGACAACATCTTAGGGCCGCAAACCGGCGCCGCCGGAATAACGGCAATGGGCGCCTCGGAGGATCCTCAAAGCGTTTCTCCAACGGATCCTTTGTCTTATTCTTCCATAAATCATATTCCTGACTATCCTCAATTAACTTACGCAAACCCTGATGAAAGCCGAAGCGCGGATTTTGACGGCGTTGACAAAGAATATGGAACGCATACTGCTTCACCTTCATCTTTCCCAGAAGCCTATGAAACTCCAACATCTCCACCCGCACAGGATTTTAATTTAGGCGATGATTATCCGTTTGTAAGTCAAGCGCAAGCGGAAGAACAAAATTACGCAACCCAGTCTCCTCAAATTCCAGCGCACCCGCCCGTTGGCGGCTTAAACGAAAAAATCGCGCCTGAGTCGTCCGGTTTACGAGATATGCCTGAGACTTACGCCGGGCCGCTTTACCCCAGAAACGCGGATGTGGTTTTAGAAACAGAACCTCCGATAACCTCAGCAAAAAGCGCGGAATATGAAGCGGCCGCTTCTGAAACCGCGCAAGAGCCGCCGCCGCAACAGCCGCAAGCGCCGGAAACAGCTTTTGCGCCGAATCAGCCGGATTATTTGAATAGAAGCTGGAGTGACGGCGCGGATTTGCAAACCAGCCCTTATAATGAAACGCCTCAATTTACAGACAGCTCTTTAAACCCGGCGTCAGGCGATTTGGGCTTTACACCTGACCAGCCTCAATTAACGTACGCCCAACCAGGGCTTTCAGGAACTGACGCTGAACAGGTTCCGGTATACGAAAACCAGGAACGGGAAACCAAAACGGACGGCGATATATCTCAATCTGTTCCAGATGTAAGTTTTGCAACAACAAATCCTTTATATAATGAAAGAATACCGCCGATTGAAGAAAAACCAGACGCCGGAATAACAGATTTAGCGGAAAAATCATATTCTGATAGCGATTTACCGCAAATCGCTTCCGGCTCCCCTGAACCGCTTTATTCGGAAATGCGATTTGATCCATCTTCTCCAACGCCTATTGGAAGCGCCGCGCCGCAGGCGCGTGAGCCGATTCCGTCCCAATCAACGCCTCAAAACGCAACGGCTGGAATTCAAGAAGATCTTCCAATCGCGAACGTTGCGGAAAAAGAATACGCGCAGGACGCGCCTTTTGCATTGCATAGCCCTGAAGAGGAAACCGGGGCCTCATTATCCGCTCCGGAGATAGATTTAGCGCAATCGGATGAAACCGTTTTTGCTAAAGAAACCGCCCCTTATCGCGCGCCGGTTCCAGAATACAGGTTTGAAAACGCGGAAGCTACGGATTTTAACGGATTATGGAACAAAGAACTGGAAGACTCCGCTCTTAAAGAAGCGCCTTTTACCATATCCAATACAAACGGCGAAACGCTTAACCCGGAAGCCTCCGCTTTAGAAGAAAGAAACCTTCCGTCTGAAATTGCGAAAGAAGCCGCTCCGGCGTCAAATAACGGCTTTATGCCTGAATATTCAAATTCACCGGAACCACCGCCTGATGGTTTTAACGGCGTTCCAGGCGCGCCTTCGTGGATTCCTCCGCAAGATATTGAGAAAGTAAAACAAGACGCTCTGAGCGCGGAAAATCTGGGCCGCAACGATTCGCCGCAGGATGTTTTTCCAACAAGCGAACCTTACGAAAACGCCTTTTCTATGACCCAACCTCAATTTAATGAAAAAGCCGCGCCTTCTTACCCGTACATGGAACCTTCTTTGAACGAAGAAGGCGGCGTTTCTACAGAGCCTCTATACGATTGGAATGACGGGCGGACGGCGGCTTCAAGTCCAACGCTCACTCAAAACGAGATTCCCGCGCCTGCCGTCCCTGACGCTGATATAGCAAAACAAACTGGAACTTCGGAAAAATCGTTTGAAAGCCCGCCTGAAGAAATACAACCCGCGATCTTCCCTTACGGTGAAGATTCCGCGAATTTATCTCAGCCTGGAACCGGCGATTTATTACAGAAAAACACCGCGGACGCAACGGAAGCCGTGTTTGGGAAAGAAGGCGCATACACAAGTTTATTTGAGCCGCGAGCGAATATAACGGATAAGCCGCCTGCTTCCGTATATGAAAACCCGGCCGCCGTTAGCGGCGCCTATGACGGGCCGCAAGTTATGACTCCGGCAAATCCAGGAGCTGAAACGGCAGATTCATATTTACTTGAGCCTGAAAAAACAAACAGCGAACAAGC
>JAITER010000012.1 GCA_031281945.1 Spirochaetaceae bacterium
GTGTTGCCGGAAAACAGGGGCGAACCGTTCTGGATGATGGCGGCCCTGCCCAGGCGCTCGTCCATTTTGGCGACAGCGTGCTGCACAAAAAGAAGCTGTTCGTCTCCGGTGGCGGGCAGCCCTCCTTTCCAGCGTCCGCGGGTTTTTGTGGCGTACTCGTCCCGGACAGCTTTTTCAACCCCTTCAGGCGCGTCCTTGCCGCCCCAGGGCGTACCGAAAGGGGGATTGGCTATGACGATACGCATAGACTGATCGGGGAAACAGTCCTGTATCATGGTGTCCTGGAAACGGATGTTGCCGGCGTCCTGACCTTTGATGAGCATATCGGCGAGGCAGATGGCATAAGATTCGGGGTTTATTTCCTGCCCGAAAAGCCGCACATCGATATTGGGGTTAAGCCGGTGGAGAAAATCGTACGTGGTGGAGAGCATACCGCCGGTCCCGCAGGCCATGTCCAGCACGGTGGCGACTTTGCCTTCGGTTAAAAGGTCGTCGCAGCCTTCGGCAAGGATGATGTTCACCATAAGGCGGATCACTTCCCTTGGCGTGTAATGGTCGCCCGCTTCGGCGTTGGTGGAAAAACGGCGGATAAGGTCTTCAAACATATAGCCCATGACATGGCCGTCAACGGTCTTGGGGTCAAGGTCAAGTTCGCTGAATTTTTTTACCACCCCGTAGAGGCGGTTGTTCTTGTCCATCTTCTCGATTTCTTTTTTGAATTCAAGATTGTTGATGATTTCCTGAATGTTGGCGGAGAAGCCGTCGATGTAGCTTTCAAAATTCGCGGCGATGTTTTTGCCGTCCGCAAGGAGTTCCGCCAGTGTAAAGCGGCTTGTGTTGTAAAAGACGAAACCGGCTTTTCGCCTGAGCACTCCTTCAGGGGTGGCGGGGTTCTTTTCAAAGGCCGCCGTAACCGCCGCTTTGGCCGGGGCGAGGGCGCACTCCAGGCGGCGGATGATTATCATGGGGATGACGACGTTTTTGTATTTGTCGGATGAATAGGTTCCCCGCAGGGTGTTGGCGATGGACCAGATATGATCGACCTCGGCCCTTACGTCGATTGAGGCGTCGTCGTACATGATCTCAATTTTTTTGCGTTTTGTCATTAAAGCCTTTAACCTCTCTTAAATGGTAATGGGTCTGAAAACAGCCGGCATTTACCGGCCAATTTTCCAATCCGTTCGCATATTATAGCGCAAAGTTAAGTATTAGACTTGTTCAACAACCCGGTTGGTTGTCTGTCAAGTCTTGTGTTTTTTCAGGCTAAAGCCTTGCAAAACCACGTTTTTACAGACGCATAACATCTCATTCATATATAAAAAAATGAGTTTTTCAACTTTGTTTCCGCTTCAAAATTTTCGTGGTTGCAAACCGCAAGCCGTCCGTCAAGTGAACCGGCTGCGGAATTTGGCGGCGCATCAAACCGGCGCTTTTTACCGTCTGCGTACCGGAGGAAAGGCGCGGCAAACATTTTGAATTGAAACTACGTTGGAGGCAAGCGGATGCGGGGGCGTTAAATCTTTCGCTTACGAAAGGCGCCGCATTACGGGAATACGCGCTTTCCAGGCGCCAGGCGCACAGCCGCAATCCGTATGCGGATTAAGACGGCGGCGGGATTTTGAGGGCGCGGCGCCGTTTAGTCGGTCGTTTTGCGCCGGAATAGGTACATGGTTCTTTCCGTGTTTTCTATTTGTTTTTTAAGTTCCATGGAAAAATAAAAAGAAAATTCTTTTTCAAAAGATTCTTGGGTGTATTCTGTAAAGACGTCCGGCCTTGTTTTTAGCAGGCGCCGCGCTTGCGAATCTGTTTTTGGAACGAATTCTATGATTAAAAAAGAGCTGAACGAGGCCGCGTATGCGGCGGCCATTTGCAAAGGTATATTGTTAGATATGACTATGTGGTGAATAAGCGCCAGCATGAGCGTTACATCCGGTTTACGTCTTTCTGTTATTGTTTTACGTTCCACGTTGGCGAAACCTATTGCCGGACTCGGCGCCGTCAAATCCAGAAGCAACGGCAGCAGGTTTTCGCCGCCTTCCCGTGCGCGCTCGTAGTTGCGCCTTACGGCCTGGAAGTCTATATCGAAGGCCGTAACCGCGGCGCCGTACTTTAAGGCCAGGCGCGAATAACGCCCGTCGTTGGCCCCCATATCCCACACCGTTTTGAATGAGGCGCATTTTTGCAGACATTCATCCACAATGGCGGCTTTTTGTTCCGCCGCTTTTTCGTTGTAATTTGTAGCGCTGTAATAATCGCCCCATTCCGTTGTTTTTTTGCGGGGTTTAAGCGCTTTTATGCTGCGGGACAAACTAAAGGCTATGGCGGACAATGTTTCTTTTTTTAACTTTACCGGCGCGTCGAGGGCTTTTTGAGCTGTATTTTCACTATTTTTTACTGATGGGCCGCCGTTTGCGAACCGGGCCGCCGCCTGAGCGTGCAAATGAATGTGTTGCCATACGCCAAAACCGCCCTTCCCCCGCAAAAGGCTTGCGGCGAGATCCAGCGGAACGCCGTCTATGTAATTTTGCATAAGTTTGCCAAGGCGCTCGTCCGCCAGGGCCATAAGAGCTAGCGGCGCGAAAAAATGCCTGCAAAACTGGGCGTAAGCGGGCCAAGGGCCCTCGATGAAGGTTTCAAACGAAAGCGTATCGATAAAAACCGGTCTGCATTTTATAAATTGAACGTTGTACGCGCTTGCGTCTTTTAGCGTCATGCCGTATTCAAGGGCGGCGCGTTGTATTTCCAGCGTTAAAAGCGCGGCGTCGCGATATTGCTCAAAACACCATTCGTATGGGTACGAGATAAAAGGAATCTCCAGGGGCTGTATAATTTTCTCTGGATTAAAAAAAGGAACATCTTGCGCAAACCCGTCCGGCGGCGTCTCCGTATGAGGCGTAAGCGCTCCAGATGAAACAAGTTTTTCGTACAAGCCGCTTTGCATCAATTTGTTGTAATGCGGCGTATACACTTTGTTTATTGAGCGGTAAATAACGCCGGAGCGCTCAAAAACATAACCGGAAGGGTCGCGGAACGAAGACGGCTCCCTTTTAAAGGCCGTTTCCATCGCCGGAGGCCTCCTCATCCTTTTTGCCGCCAAAAAAAGCCTTGATTTTCTGCCGGAACATATAGAACGCCGACCCCGCCACCGCGAACACGCCCACCACCGCCTGAATTAGCATACTGCCAAATCCTGGATCTAAATACATAAACACTCCTTTCTATAACGTTAAACCGCTATGTTAAAGCAATTCACGGAATTGGGGCGCAAAACGCGCGCTCTTTCGGCCTAAACCGGAAAGAGCCGTCTACGGATTTTCGCCCAGCAATTCATAATTTTCCCCAACGTAACGGTTTACAAAAACACGGCTTATATTTAAAGGGTTTAACGGCTCTTCCAGGCCGCCCCATTTTTCAGGTATACGCACGGCGCTCATCGTTTGGTTCTGCATTATGCGCACGTCTTCCGCGCTTCCGCCGTTTTCAAGAAAAATTTCGCGGGGTAGCTCGGAATGCAACCCATGATCGGCCTGCGCCACTATTACGGCGTCCGCATCGTATTCAAGAATTAAACTTATATATTCCATAAGTATTTTTGACGCATAACGATGCTGGGGCGGATAATTCTGCGGATCAAAACCGGACGTTCCGCCTTTATCAACTACAACATCACCATTTTCGTTAAGCATAAAAGGAATGTGGGCTTTTGTATCATGTATAATTGTAAGCTTTGGGTTCGCCATGCTAAATGTTTTAAAAAGCGAATTAAAATACCAGTCCGGCCGGCATTTTACGGCGTATTCATTTAATTCTTCCACAGGTTCGGGATTAAGTTTTTTTGAATAAAACGCTTGAATCATTTTTCCAACGGGTGAATGAAACGGTTTATAACAGGCCAATACGCTTTCTATAAGCGTATTTAAATTTAATGCATTGGTATTATAGTCAAAGAGTTTTTTTTCATTTATGTTTCTTAACAATCCGTTTTCATAAAATAAAACGTCAGCCGTTTCGTAAAAATTGTTATGCATAAACACATCGCTTTGTCCAACGGCGTTTATAGTGTATCCCTTCGCGCGCAACGCAAGTATAAGCTCGTTGTTCTTCCTGGCTTCTACAGGATCCAAGTCTTTTAACTTTTTTTCTTTTTCGGCGTAGTCGTCAAGATTTATGCTTTTTAAAAGCGGCAGGAATTCACCGTCGTACCACGACGGGCTAAAAAGCGCGGCGGTCGCTCTTTTAGTGGCGTGAAAGACTTCAAATTCAGCGTCCTTATTTATTACAAAACCCCGGTCTTTCAACGCGGCGGCAAAATCCTTTTGCTCATCTCCAAAAAGCCGCTCCACGCCCTCAAAACCAAGCATACCGTCCATAAACAGCCAGTAAATATTCGGGCTGGGAGAGTCTTTATTAACGTTAAATTCCCTGCGTATTCCGGAGCTTACAGCGGCGGAAGTTGATTTTTTTACAGCCATGTAAACTGATTGGGCGCCGTTAAATACCAGCAAAACAGTTTCAAACACCGCGATTAAAATATACACTTCTTTTTTTTGAACGCGCCGTCCAAAGACAAACGCCGCCGCAAAACAAAAGATTATACAGAAGAACGACGCCGCGTAACGCAAGGGTTTGTTAACGCCGGCGTATATTAAATGCGCGTACATTACACGCACGATTACGGACGAAACCCAAAAAGCCAGAGTGAAGGCCGCCGCGCATCCGGCGTATAATAAAACAATATTTGAATTGTTTAATGTATTTTTATTTAAACTACAAAGAGAGCGCGGGGGGGGGGGGGGGTAGTCAATGCTTTGAATGAAACAAAATAAAAAAAAAGTCCGGCGGAAGCGAAAATGTAAGCGGGGGCAATCG
>JAITER010000037.1 GCA_031281945.1 Spirochaetaceae bacterium
TTCGCCGCCTTTTGGCCGGCGTAAGTATATTTTTTATAAGGAGAATTTATTATGACAACAAACGAAAACGAACTTATCATCACCTACACGGCTATGGACAAGATTTATCTAAACGGCAATCTAATGTATATAGCGGGGCGGGAGAACGCTGGCACGGACGACCTGGGGACGATAGTCGCCCCTGTTCCGGCCGGGGGTGTGAGTATTGAAAACGATGTGCCGGACCCCGTGCTTTTTTCGTACTACAAAGCCCAGGGCGAAAATACCGGTTTGCGGGTGGCGCTGGTCAATATTTACAGCAAGGGCGGGGAGTCTTCAACCTGCACGGTGAGCGTATACAAGCCGTCTGTGGACGAGGATTGGAAGCTCATAACCAAGGACGTTACGTTTGTAGACGTTAACGGCTCCCCCATACTCTTTAACCCGCGCGGCATGGCGGATTCGGGCGACAAGCTCTGTTTTATCGACTACGAAACCCGGGGTATAGCGGTGGTGGGCGAAGACGCGCTGGAAGCCGCCGATGACGGCTCGAATCTTCATGTAGACTTTATTGATTTGAGTCGCAATTTGAGCGATACAAACGCGAAGGGTCAGGCTATCATAGCGCTGGGCGGCAAAATTTACGCCCTTTATATAAGCGCTGATACGCAGGCCGAAAACTTCGGCGACAGCCAACTGTTCAGGCTTGGCTTTAACGCCGCCGGGGAACTTGCGGTGGAGGCCCAAACAATAGTTGGGGTAAACGCCCAGTCCATTATACCGGTAAAAGACGGCGGCGGAAAAATCTGGCTGTTGATTCCCGCCATAGGCGGCCGTCAGCTTTTAACCGGCGCAACTTGGGGAACGGATTCGAATATCTGTGTTGTGGGCGCGGAGGACGATTGGGTTGCCGCGCCTGCCGTAGTAAAATTAACGGGCGATCCTATGCCGGAGCCCACACCTGGTGATCCTACGCCCAGCCCCACAGCCTATAACATTATGGCGGTGGGCGCGGCTATGCGGACTGGAAGCAGCAAACTGTTCATACTCACCCAGGTTTACAACGATGATGCGGCAAACGCTTTTTGGGAGCTTTACCGCACTACGGTAGCGGATTTTCTTGCTATAGATGATGGGACTGCTATCTCCGCCGCAGCAAGTCTCGAATTAATAGACGAGGGCATAGTGCAAGCCGGCGTGATAACCGTAGATCCGCCGTCCTATTACAGCGTCTATTTTTGGGACTTGCTGTACGAGCAGAGTGATGGAGACTCCGAGGCCGAAGACAGGCTCTGGGCGGCTCTGGGTTCCCCCATACTCGTTACCAAACCCGCCAAATACAGTTCGCCCGGCAAGCCCGACGGCCCGTTTATCATGTACTCCTGCATAGGCGGCGAAAACGTAAACTCCATGGACGCGCCTATAGAAACCTTGCATCAGGCCCTGCGGGGAAAACTCTCGCTAAAACGCGGTTTGCGCGGGCCCGGCCAGCCGGCTGCTGTTGCGGCGGCGGGCGAAGAAGGCAGATAACAAAGGAGTTTTAATGATGATGGATTTTCGGCGTAAATGGCGGTGGATAATTTTGGCGGCGGCCTTGTTTGTTTCTTGCGGTCAACCGGGCGATTCTGCGAGCGAAGACGAGAACGAGTTTAAGAACGAAGCGGAACCCGCGGCGCAAAAAATAGGGATAAAAATCAGCTCGCCGCCGGATACGACCGTGTACGGACGGGGCCAGGCGTTTGACAAAACGGGCCTCGCCGTAGACTGGCTGTACGAAGACGGCTCCGCCGGAGCTATGGCGGAAAGCGAATGGCTGATTGCCGCGGAGCCGGACATGACCAAGTACATACCCCACAAGGTTACGGTAAGGGCGGCGGCTTACGCGGCGGATAAAAATTACGAAGACTCTTTTTGGATAGCTGTGATGGACTCGGACAGGGTGTTGCAGTCCGTAACGGCGAGCGGCCCGGCGAACAAGACGCAGTACGTGGGTTTTGAGCTCGACAAAACGGGCCTTGTTATTACCGGCCATTTCTCGGACGGCTCAACCCAGAATCTAACCAGCTATGCGGCGGTTCTGGGCTACGACAAGCGGCGGCGCGGTGAACAGCAGATAACGGCCAGAGTAAACGGTAAAACAGCCGTATTCACCGTAACCACCCGCATTGGAGACGCCGCGTCAGTAACCATTAACAAGCCTTTCCGCTACCAGGGGCCCGACGACCATCAGAATTTAGAATACAAGGAAGCGTGGATAAAAGGGGAGGCTTTTTCCGTAAAAGATTTTAACCTGCAAGCGCTGGTTAAGCCGGGCGGGGTGGGCTCCGTAACATTAACATACCCGGGCGGTATTAACGACGGCGATTTGGAGCCGGTAATGGCCGCCTACAGGCCGGAACAGACGGGCAAACAAACCTTGACCGTAACCCTTGACGGCAGAACCTTTGACCTTGAACTTTTTGTTCTGGACGTGGAACCCGCCGTATGGTTCGACTACGGCTATATGCGCCATGCGGGGGACGGAACGGGAAAAGGGCCGGGCGCGGGCAAATACTACGCCAGACCCAACGAGACGCTGGTCATAGCTCCGGTGCGCTATCTGGTGGGCTACAACGCGGATCACACTCCCGCCGCCGGAACAACGTACGCCTGGACGGTTTCGGGGGACGCCGCTTCCCGCGGCTACACCATGTCAAACGACGGGGAACTGCTCCACATCACCCCAAAATCGGCGGGAACGTACACGGTCAGCGTCAAGATTGCCGGCAAAAACTACTTAACCGGCGAAACCATCGAAAAAACCGCCTCTACGGAGCTTGTCTGCTATACCGGCGCCTTGCCGGCGGGAACATTCGCGTCCCCCCTGCGGAACTTCGCTTGCGGCCAGTTTAGCGAGGGCGGCAACGGTTTGGGCTGGAGCCTGGGCAGCGCCGGCGGCTACGAGGTGTGGACTGTGGAACACCAGCCAAGCTATAAAATCAGCGGCAACGCCTTTTCCTCCTGGCACGAGGCCGGCGTGGTCTGGATGCAGGAAGACCGGAACGGCAACGGCCTGCCCGATGAAATGTGGTACGAAGTGCGCGGCGGAGACGATGACGACCCCGCGCAGAAGGGTTCTATTACCCGCCGTTACGCGATTACGTACATTAAGGGTTCCGAATCGGAGGCCGTCATAAACCAGTACAATCAGCTTATACGCCCTGTGTACTGGGCGGACGTCAAAGGCCGCGCCGGACGTATACCGGGCGGCTTCCCCGATCGTTATTGGGGGGTTACCGGAAACCGCGTAACTTATACCGGCACGCTGTTGCGGGATAACGGCAATATCGCCACAGGCAGTTACTCCGGACTCGCCCCCATGCCCGGCTATGTGGACGCGCTCGGCGACACTTTCCAGGTAGACAAAGCGATGCGTGCGGACGGTTCGCCCGTAACCCTGTCCGCCGTCAAATTCATCAAGGTGCAGACTGCCGTCTTGCGCTACGGCGGCAGTTTTGGGGACGTGTCAACGGAAATTTACTCCGCCGATTTCCTGGGCGTCCAAACCAATTTCCCGTTGCCGTAAAAAATAAGTGATGTAAAAGGGCCGCGTTTTAAGTCCGCGCCCGCCGCTCCGTCCGTTTTTTAAGTCCGCACGCCTCCGCGGGCTGTTTAAGGCGGACGGAGGGGCGGGAATGGGGCGCCAGGCGCGGCTTAATACCGCATAACAGATTAACAGGCGCCTGAACGCCGCTCTCAACACGTTTTATTAAAATAACATCCATTACAATTATCATAAAAAAAACACCGGTTTGTTTTTGATGCGCCGCCAGCTTTGCTATTTTTAAATAGAGTTGTTCAGAAACTTCAGTTTTTGAACAAGTCCAATAACAAAGGCTTTGCGGAAATTTTATTTTTTTGGAAACAGCCTTAAACGGGCTTGTTCGCTCGCCCCGGTTGGTCGTCTGCTAACCTGCGGTTGGTTTGCAAGTCCCTGCAAAATGCCTGGCGTTTTGCGTTTTCAAACGGAAGTTGACTGAACCAAGTCTGGGCCTGGGCTTTGTAATCAAGCTTAGGCTTGGTAATCAAGCCTAAGCTTGATTCAGCTTGCGAAAACTGAAGTTTACGGACAACTCTAATTTTGTTTTTTACAAAAGTAAAAGCCAGAAAACCGCAACAGCCGGCCAATTGGCGGCGCCGCCGGTTGGATTTAAGGGCGGATTGCGTGTTTTTAATTAAAATGAGGTTTTAAATATGAATAAATGTTTTTTATTTTTAGCGGGCGCGGTTTGTCTAACGGCCGCTTTTTCGTTATGTGTTATAGGTTGCGGCGATATTTTACCGCCGCTTTACGGCGATAAAGACGGCGGCCATGAAGAAAACGAAAACGGGGGAGATAAAGATAATAATGAAGAAGACGGCGGAAATCAGGGTGGTTCCGGCGGCGGGTCTGATGGTGGTTCCGGAAAATTCGTGTGGTATGTTTCATCAAAAGGAAGCGCTTCCAATTCAGGAACAGAGGTTCAATCGCCGCTTCCTTCGGTAAACTCCGCTCTTGATAAAATTAAAAAAATATACCGCGGCGGAAGCTGGCCGGCTGGCGAGAGCGCAGTTATAGTAATTCGGGGCGTTATAACCGCTTCCGGCTATCTGGGCGCAAATGAATCTATGGTGGAAATCACCGGAGCGGGCGCTTATCCGCCAATCATTCTGAAAGGCGATCCGGTTGACGGCGGCGTTTTGAACGCCGGCAGAAAAAATGGCGAGGACGGGCGGGTTTTGTTTATTACAAATAACAAGGTAACGCTGGCCGAAAAATTAACCCTTACCGGCGGCAACCAGTTGTGGGGCGGGGCCGTATGCGTAGGCACTAACGGCGCCGAATCCGAAGGCGAGTTTATTATGGCCGGCGGGGAAATTAGCGGCAATAAAGGGGCGAGCGGAGGCGCCGTTATTATTTATAAAGGCTCTATGACCATGACCGGCGGGGTGATTAAAGAGAATCGCAACAATTACAACAATAATCCAGGTTCCGGCGGCGGCGTTTATGTGAACGATTACACCTCTTTCACCATGACCGGCGGCATTATTGAGCTAAACGGCGGGGACGACAAGGCGGAAAAAGGCGGCGGAATTTTTATTAACGGCAGAGGCGCCGTTTATATGTCGGGCGGGGAAATTCGTCTAAACACCTCCGTGCAACAGGGCGGCGGCGTTTATATAGCCACATTAGGCGTTTTTAATATGTCGGGCGGGCTTATAACCGGCAATACCAGCGGCGAGGGCGGCGGCGTTTACGCCTCCCCATACGGCTCCGGGGGTAAATTCGATAAAACGGGCGGCGAGGTTTCTGGAAACAATCCAGAATAAAGCCCGCAAACAGATTCTTTACGCGCCGGCCCAGCCTAAAGTAAAAGTTTTTTTTCTGTATCGCTAATTGGGCGGCTTTGCCCTTCGGCCAGGCCGTCCAGTTGAACCGGGCCTATTCTAAAACGTAAAAGACGGCGGGGGTGCAGATGAAAATGCGAAAAAACCCGCCTTATTTCCCTGTTTTTGCCTTCTACAAGGCAAATATTCACCGACTTTAATCCGGCGCGTTCTACGGACAGCGCCTTGTAATGAACGCCTTCCACTGTTACGCCGTTTTTAAAAGCGTCCACAAGCGCGTCCGGTATACGGCCGGTGGCTTCCACGAAATATTCTTTTTCTATGCGGCTGGAAGGGTGGCTGAGTTTGCGGGCGAAATCGCCATCGTTGGTAAAAAAAATAAGCCCGGACGAAAGAAAATCCAGCCGCCCTACGTTGTAAAGGCGGCATTTTATGTTTCGCGGCAACAGGTCGCGGGCGAGCGGGCGGTTTTCGGCGTCTGTTTGCGAACATAAAAATCTGGGCGGCTTGTTAAGAACCAGGTAATGTTTTTCCGCCTCGGGTTTTACGATTTTGCCGTCAAGAAGCACCACATCTTTTATTCCGGCTTTAGTCCCCAAACACTGGACTACGGCGCCGTTCACGGTTACTCTGCCTTCAAGTATTATTTTTTCGGCGGCCCGCCTGGAGGCGGCCCCGGAATGCGCCAAAAAAACCTGCAATCGTTCTTCTTTTTCTTCCGCCACATCTACCCCTGTTCGCCGCTTGCGGCTCCCTGATTTTTTTGGCGCTCTATAGCCAGGCTTCTAAGACAGCCCGCCTGTAACTGCATAAATTCAACAGGGTTCCCGTCCGGGTCGTGCGTCCAGAATTGCAGGCATTTTGAAACGCCTTCTTTAACCGGAGAATCTATAGGAGCCCCTCTTTCTTTAACTGCGTTGTAATCGGCGTATATATCGTCTGTTTGTATGCAAATATGATGTATCCTTGAATCCTGGACGCCGCAACAGGCTGGCTTCCCGTCCGGAAATATTTCGATAAATTGATTTTCGCCTACAAAAATATGTACGCTTCCAAGCCGCCCGCCTTCTCCGTTGTACATGCGGAAAGCTTCGGGAAAACCCAGCGCGTCCCTGTAAAACGCCGCCGTTTTTTCTATATCTACAGCCAGCGCCGCCGCATGACCCAAAAATCGTCCCATAATATATTATTTTAACCCCGCTTATATATAAAAACTCAGCGTAAAACAAACAAAAATATTCGCTGCCGCCGTTTTGTTGCGCGAAACAGTGAAAAACGCCCTCTATTTTTAACCGGAGGCTTTAATAGAGTTGTTCGGAAAAACTGAATCAAGTCAACTTCCGCTTAAAAAACGCAAAATGCGTAGCGTTTTGCAAGACTAAAGCAAAGCTTAACCCCGCAGGTTAGCAGACAACCAACCAGGGCGAGCGAACAAGTTCAATTTAACAAAATCGCTTTAACCGCCTAATAAAAAATTCTGGGTTTATGTTGTAAAATTAAGTTCCAGTTTGAAGGGCGGCGCCGGCAAAGCGTTTTTCGCGTACAAAGCAATGGAACCCGGATTATCCGCTTGCGCGTAAAGTATTTTTTTGCAATTTTCCACCCTGGATAAATCTATTGAAATAGCGTTTTCCCGCAAAACTTTCGCCTCAAGGCGTGTTATTTTACCGTCCGCGCAAACGGCGCTAACATAAGCGGCGCCCAAAGCCATAAGCCCGCCGTCGCAGTTTTTAAAAAATATTGTAAGCGATTTATCCTGTATGTTAAAACCGGAAACTAAAGGGCCGGGGCTGCCGTTGTTTTCACCTTCCAGCGTGGCGGCGGCAAGCGCAAGCCTAAACCCCAGGGCCTTTTTATTGAGAGGGTGTAAATCGTTCCACTCGCCCAGGTCTAGAGCGACGGCCATTCCCGTTGATGGAATAGCAAGCGAAGCTTCCTGACAGGCTCGTATAGCCGCCCAGGGGCTGTCTTCGGAATCGCCTGAAGGCGGGCCGAAAAGAGGGAGTTGCACAAACAAAAAAGGAAGCTGTAAATCGCCGTTTTTTTGACGCCAGTCTTTTACCATTTTAGAAAAAAACGTCCCGTAACGCAGCCGGTCCGGTTTTTCGGCGTTTGCTTCGCCCTGGTACCACAAAACGCCCCGCAACGAGGTTTTAATAACCGGAGCAATCATCGCGTTGTAAAGCCCGCAAGGCTCCCACTGCGGGAAAAATTCGCGCGGCCTTTCGGCTTCCATTTTCGCGCCGGTTTTATACCGCCAAACTCCGGAAAGATCCATTTCGGCTACGGATTCTCCCCCGGCTTTGTTTTTTGGCAAGAACACTTTAAAAGGTTTGTCAGGTGTAATTTCGCCTAAACCGCCCCTGCAAACAACCCGTATAACGATTTCGTTTTCCCCGGATTTCATTAAATTGCCGGGGATTGAGTATTTGCGCGGCGGGTAGCGGTAATCCGTGGAGCCGGTTTTTACGCCGTTCCAGTATGCGTCGTCCGAATCAACTATGGTTCCAAGCCAAAGTTTTGCGTCTTTTCCGGCGTATTCTTCAGTTAAATTAACGGTTTTTCTAAGCCATAAAACGCCGCAAAAATCTTTTAGCCCGTCTTCTTTTGCGAAAACGCCGGGCAATTCAATGTCGCGCCAGCCTTCTTCGTTAAACCGTCCGGCGAACCAGTTTTCTTTAAGCCCTATATCTTTTTCTTTTAAGCCGGATTCCCATGCTAAAATAGCGTCCGCCGCGTTTTTTTGCGCTTCTTGAAGAAAACCATCCTGTGCGTACCGCTCGCTTTCTTTTATTTTTTCGGGAAAATTTGACAGCGCCTCACGGCTCATAAAAGCTTCTATGGGGGCCCCGCCCAAAGCCGCGTGAATCAGCCCTATCGGAACGTCTTTGCTTTTACGTCTGTAAGTTGCGAAAAACCAGCCGGCCGCTGAAAATTGATTTAGCGTTTGCTCCGAAGCCGCCGTCCATTCACCGCCGGAAAGGTCTTCCCGCGCTCCGGTAAAATCCCACTCCTGCGGAACTTTGAATTGACGTATCAGCGGGTTGCACTGATTCCATTCGTCGTAGTATTCATCGTAAACGCGCTCCATGGGCATTTCCATGTTAGACTGTCCGGAGCAAAGCCAAACTTCTCCGCCGTACAAATCACGCGATTCGATTTTTTCACCTTCTGATTCAACTTGCAGAACGTATGGCCCGCCTAACGGAACATTTTGCAGATGAACGGCCCAGCGTCCGTTTTCGTCCGCGGCGGTTTTGTATTCTTTCTCCAAAAAAACAACCCGTACAAGCGAGCCGATTTTGGAGCGGCCCCATATATATGAATTTTCGCCGTATTGCAAAATGGCGCCGGAACTTGCGAGAGGTGAAATTTTTAATGTGTACATAAAAATATTGTACCAAATTATATAAATTAGTGTAACGCCTTTCGCCCGTGATTTTATGATTGGACTTGGTTGCGCAGACGGCGCCCTTGTGCGCTGTTGTGCGCAAAGGGCGCTTTTGTTTAATCGTTGTAGGATATAATTTTTGAAGTGTTTTTCGCGGCCATGTAATAGGCGCGGTCGATTATGCTTTTAAGCTTTTCGCCGTAGGCTTCGTCCACAGCCCATTTCCCGGACAGGTCGTATATGGAAGGGGCGCTTCCGTAACGGACGTAATAGTAGCGGGGGTCTACAAGCTTTTGCGTAAGCGGCAGTGTGGAGCCGTATGCTTTTAGGTGTTGAATTTGCGCTCTAACTCCCAGCGCAATTGTAGCGAAACGCTCGCCGCGTTCTTCCATGCTTATAGCGCCAAGCCCGCCGAAATTGTTCATGTCTATAGTTACAATACGGTTGAATTTTAAAAAACCGGTTTCCAGACACATTTGCGAAAAGGCCACGTCGTGGTTGACGCCTTCTAGCGCGGCTTCTTTTATGTAAAGCATAGCGAAATCGCGGGCGAAATCCTCGTCTACATCAGGATTCGAGGCGGTAAGCCAAGCGCCCATATCTTCCGCGGTTAAATTTCCCCTTCCCATTATCATGTAGGAACCGGAGTAAACGCTTTCTTTTTCGGAAGCGTAAAACAAAGCCGCGCAAAAACCAAAAAAAACCGCGAAAACAACAACTGGTTTTAGACGAAGCGGAGGAAGCTCCGCCGTCTTAAAACAAAAAAACCTGGTTCTCATTCTTTGATTATCGGAAAAGCAAATTTTTTTTAAAACGCCGGTTTTTCGCCTTGGGTTTATCTAAGGTGTTTTAAAAAAGAAAAAGTATATTGGACTTATTTCGCCAATCCGGCGGGCGTCTACCAGCCTGCGGGGGGGGGGGGGCTTGCTTTAGTCTTGCACAAGGCGGGCGTTTTGGCGTTTTTTAGCGGTTGCTGTTCAAAAACTGAAGTTTTTGGCCAACGCTATTATAATTGGCGGCGCAAAAACCGCTGGTATAAGGTTGGCCGCTTTGATTTCTTTAACTCCCAAAAAATTGAAACCTATGGCCGACACCACGAGGCTTCCAGCCGCTGACATTTCACGAACTATATTTTCGGTTAAAAATCCAGACGCCGCTTTAGCCAAAAGCGCTAGCGCCGCCTCGTAAATCACTACCGGAATTGCGGAAAATATAACGCCCACGCCCAAAGAAGACGCGAAAACTATGGAAATTGAGCCGTCCAGGATGGATTTTGCGAATAAGATTTCGTGGTTCCCATGCAACCCGCTCTCCATTGACCCTACAACAGCCATGGAGCCTGTGCAAAACAGTATGCTCGCCTCCACAAAACCTTTGGAAAAATCGCCTTGTTTTAAGTTTTTGTTGCCAAATCTCATGCGGTTTTCGGCCCATTCCCCCAAACGGCGCGACCATTTGTCCAGGTTGATAAGCTCGCCCAGCACGGCCCCTATTACAAGGCTTAGTATCAGCAAAAGCGCGTTTTCGTTAACCATAGCGCCTTTAACGCCTATAAAAATTATTGAAAGCCCTATCGCTTGTTTAAGTATTTCTTCAAAACGGCGGGGAACGCCTCGTAAAAAAAAACATCCGGCAAAGGCGCAAACGGCTATAACAACCGCGTTTACAATTGGACCAATCATTTCCAAATAGTATAACCAAAATAAAAGCGCAAAGTTAAGCTTCTAAAAAAGCGGCCATGCCGTTATTTTTAAGCGCCAGCCGTAAAGCCCAAACGCGGCTGGTTTTAGCGGGAGCTTCCTTGTAAAAAAAGCGGCTCCGTTTTTCGCCGGTTAAGCCGGAAACGGCGCCTTTCTAGACAAAAAACCGGGGAATAGACATATTAAAAGATATGTGCGGGTTTGAAACGCTTTTGAATCTTTTAAAACAGCGGATTGTTCTGCTTGACGGCGCAATGGGAACTATGGTTCAGACTTTCGGATTAAACGAAGCTGATTACCGGGGGAGCCGTTTTGCGGACTGTGATAAAAAAATATACGGATGTAACGATGTGTTATGTGTTACACGTCCAGGTGTAATACGTAATATACACGAACAATACTTAAAAGCGGGCGCGGATATTATTGAAACGTGTAGTTTTAGCGCAAACGCGATAAGTTTAGCCGATTACGGTCTTGAAAAAAGCGCTTACGAGATAAGCCGCGCTTCGGCGGAAATCGCCAGGCAATGCGCGGACGCTTTTTCCGCGGACGGGCGGCCTAGATTCGTCGCCGGAGTTATGGGGCCGACTGTAAAAAGCGCGAGCATTGCGCATAACATGAACGCGCCCGGCGAAAGAAGCGTTTTTTGGGACGAACTGGAGGCCGCGTATTACGATAACGCGAGAGGGCTTTTAGACGGCGGCGCGGACGTTCTGCTTATAGAGACGGTTTTTGACGCGCTTAACGCCAAAGCCGCTATAGCCGCCTGTCTGCGTTTGTTTGAAGAACGCGGCATGGCGCGTAACGATTACAATCCTGTTATGATTTCGGCCACGATCTCTGATAAATCCGCGAGGCTTTTGTGCGGGCAATCTTTGGAGGCGTTTTGCGTCTCTGTTTTGCACGCAAGGCCGTTGTCTGTGGGCCTTAACTGCTCGCTTGGAGCCGCCGCGCTGGAGCCGCTTGTCGAGGTGATAGGGCGGAATGTTCCGTGTTTTGTAAGCGCGCACCCAAACGCGGGCTTGCCGGATGAAAACGGTCTCTACGCTCAGGACGCGGAGGCGATGGCCGGGGAAATCAAGTCTTACTTTGAAAAAAAACTGGTTAACATAACCGGCGGCTGTTGCGGTTCCACGCCGGCTCACATAGAAAAGATAGCCCTGGCGGCCTCTTGTGCGCAGCCGCGCCCGGTGCCTTCCCGTCAAAAGCCGGTTTTGCGCCTTGCCGGCCTTGACGCCATGACGCTGGACGAAAACGCCGGTTTTGCGGTGATTGGCGAGGGGGCTAACGCGCCCGGCAGCAAGCGTTTTTTGGAGGCGCTTAAAACCGAAAATTATGACGCCGCGCTTAAACTTATGCGCGAAAACGTTAAACGCGGCGTAAAAATGCTTGACGTCTGCGTAGACGACGGCCTTTTGGACGGTAAAACGCAGATGCGGCGCGTTCTTTTACGCGCTTTGGACGATCCCGCGATAGCTTGCGTTCCTTTTGTGCTGGATTCTTCGGATTGGGAGGTTCTTGAGGAAGGATTAAAGTGTGTCGCGGGCAAGCCGCTTGTAAATTCAATCAATCTAAAAGAAGGCGAAGCCGAATTTTTGCGGCGGGCCAAACTTGTTATGCGTTATGGGGCCGCCGTCATCGTTATGCTGTTTGACGAAGAAGGCCAGGCCGATACCGAGGAAAAAAAGATCGCCGTAGCCCGGCGCAGTTACAATCTTTTGCGGACTATAGATTTTCCGCCGGAAAACATTGTGTTTGATATGAATGTGCTGGCGGTGGCGACCGGTATGCCGGGACATGATCGTTATGCGTTAGATTTCATTAGGTCGATAAAACCAATTTTGGCTATGCATTCCGGTTTAAATGCGTCCGGCGGCGTGTCGAATCTTTCGTACAGTTTTAGGGGAAATAACGCCGTGCGCCGCGCCATGCACGCCGTGTTTTTAAAACTCTGCCGCGAAGAAGGCATGAAGATGGCTATAGCGGCGCCGGACGCTTTTGCGCTGTACGATTCTCTTGGAAAAGAATTGCGCGAGGCGGCGGAAGATCTTTTGCTTATGCGCAAAGAAGACGCGGCGGACCGCTTGTTGCGTTTGGCTATAGCCGGCGTCCAGCGAAAAAACGGAGGGGCCGGGGAAAAACCGAGGGAGGAAACAACCCCGCATGAGCGTATAAAATCCGCTATTGTGGAAGGTTGCGAGGATTCTATAGCGGCGGACGTTGAACTTGCGCTAAAAATCAGCTCCGCGCTGGAGATTGTGGAAGGCCCCCTTATGGAAGGCATGAAGGAAGTGGGGGCGCGTTTTGAAAGCGGGAATATGTTTTTACCGCAGGTTTTGCGCAGCGCCCGCGTGATGAAGCTTGCGGTTGAGGCTTTAGGGAGTGAATTCGGCGGTTTGCAAAGCGCTGAAAGTTCCGGCAGAATCCTGCTTGCCACGGTAAAAGGAGACGTTCACGACATAGGCAAAAATATAACGGGTTCGGTTTTAAGTTGCGCTGGTTTTAAGGTTATAGACCTTGGTGTCATGACGCCGTGCGAAAAAATTATAGAGGAAGCCAGGGCGCAAAAGGCCGATGTTGTGGGACTTTCCGGGCTGGTTACGCCGTCTCTTGCCGAAATGATTACAGTCGCCAGGGCTATGGAAAATGACGGGTTTAGAACGCCTTTGCTTATAGGCGGGGCGGCGGCGAGCCTTTTACACACCGCGCTAAAAATAGTCCCGGTTTATTCGGCGCCTGTTGTGTATGTAAGCGACGCGAGCAGGGCCGGAGGAGTTGTGCGGGCTTTGTTGTCGCATAACCTGCGTTCAGGGTTTCTTTTGGAGCTTCGCGCCAAATACGAGGAGGCGCTGGAGCGCCATTCCCGGTTGCAGGAGGCCCGCGTTACGTTAAGTTTGGAAGAAGCCCGTAAAAACAAGGTGAAAATTGACTGGAACTGAAATTATAACGCTGAACGGATACGATATAAAAAAAATTGAACCTTTTTTTTCGTGGAAAGATTTTTTTTACCGTTGGGATTTGGACAAATTTAAAAATGAAACACCGGACGCGGAACTGGAAAAATCAAGAAATATTTTAAAGTCGGACGCGGCTTCTTTGTTATGTGAAATTGTAAAAAACGGTGAAATTGAACTGCGCGGCGTTTTAAGGTTTTTCCCCGCGTTGTCGCATAACGAAGACGTCATTCTTTACGAAGGCGCATCTTTAAAAGAGGCGGCCCGTTTTTCGTTTCCGCGCCTTTTGCGCAAACGCCGCGAAGGGCTTGCAAACCCCTGCCTGGCGGATTTTATTCTGCCTGCGGAATGCGCTTCGGGCAGGCTGGACGCGCTGGGCCTTTTCGCGTTAAGCGTGTACTACGGCTCTGATTTTAAAAAAGGCGGCGGATACAGGGATATTCTTAAAGCAAGCGTTGCGGACGGCCTTGCGGAGGCGTGGAGCCTCGAAACTCACGGCAGGGCGCGGGAGTTTTTAAAACAAGCGCCTTACCGTACAATTTGGACGGATTCTTCTGTAACTGGCGGCGGGATACGTCCGGCCTTCGGTTATCCATGCTGCCCCAACCACGAAGACAAGCGCCTTGCTTTTAAACTGCTTGAAGCGGAGGAACGTTGCGGCCTTACGCTTACAGAAAGCGCGATGATAAATCCGCCGTCTTCTATTTGCGGTATGTATTTTTTTAATCCTAAAGCCTTTTATTTTACAATTTAAAACTTAAACCGCGCCGTCCGGGTTTAAGTTATGCGCTTTTTTAGCGGAAGTTGTTTAGAAATTTGGATTTTTAAACAACTTTAATTGATTTTAAGGTGTAATAAAACGGCCCTTTTTTTGTCGTCAACAACTTTCATCGCGATTCGGGTGTATAATCCCAATTTTTTTGCCAGCATTTTTCTGGCGTCAGTGAAAAAAACACGCTCCTCTATTAACGGCGCTCCGGTTTTTTTTGAGAACTCTACGCCGTCATCAATGTAAAAATACATGAGCGCGCCGGTGTTTCCTGTTTTTTTTACATATCTGTTTGTGTATTTAAGGCCTGTTTTATTGGTTGCGTCAAATAGCAATTCAACATTTGAAAAAGTTTTTTTTACATTATTAATAAATTGGATCACTTGATGTTCTTTAAAATATTGAAATACGCCGGCGGCGATAAGCAGTGTTGGCGTTGATTTGCTGATTTGTTTCGCCCATTCCATGTCGAACATATCGCCGGCAATTAACAGTTCATTTGCGTGTTCGCCCAACACCTCGCGTCTTGCGGTTATTACAGCGGGCAAATCCACCTCGTAAAAAGTTGCGGAGCGCTCATTTAAGCGAAAATACGCCGTTTCAAACCCCGCGCCAAGGCAAACGATGTTGCTTTTACCGTTTTTTTTAACAAACGCTTTCGTAATTGAGTCGATATTGTAGTATCTGGCGGCGGAAGCCATAAAAGAATATTCGGACGATTTTTTTTGTATAGTGTTTTCTGGAATATATTTTTCTAGCGCCATTGCTTTTTCGTCAAAAAAATATTCGGGGAATTTTTTTGATACAAATATACGCGCCGCCAGTGGAATAAATAATGTATCGGATACGCCCAGCAATTTACCCATGATTATCAACTCTATTATGTAAACATATTAAAAAATATTTCAATAAGCGTTTCGCGCGCTAGTTTTGGGTGGTTTTTTGCGGGGCGTAGCAGCGCGAAACCGCGCCCGGCGATGAAAAAGCCCGCCGCAAACTTTCGGTGGGTCTGGGAGGCACTGGCCTCCCAGCGGGGGACTGGGGGCGGAGCCCCCAGCCGCAATCAAGACGCTAGCCGGCGGTGGAAGCCGCCGGGCGCCGCTGGAAAGTAGGCGCGGAATTGGGGAGCGGGCGGCGGTTTTTGCGGGGCGTAGCGGCGCAAAACTGCGCCCCGCGATGAAAAAGCCCGCGATGAAACAAAACCGCGCCGCAAACTTTCGGTGGGTCTGGGAGGCACTGGCCTCCCAGCGGGGGACTGGGGGCGGAGCCCCCAGTTGCATTCAAAATGCGAGCCATTACCGGCCCCCACGCCGCGCTACATAGGTTGGGTGGCCGCGCTCAAAGTATCGCGCGCCTGGAGTGGGCGGGGGAGTAGTGGCGGCGCCTCCAGCGGCAATCAAGACGCGAGTCGGCGCCTGTGTTGGCCGGAAGCCGCCTGGTGGCGCCGCCTGAGCGAAAGCGGGCGCGGAATTGGAGCGGAAGCGCGGTTTTTGCGGGGCGTAGCGCCGCGAAAACCGCGCCCGGCAACGAAAAAGCCCGCCGCTAAATAAAGCGGCGCCGCAAAAACTTTTGGTGGGTCTGGGAGGCCAGGGCCTCCCAGCGGGGCCGTCCGCCTTCTCTACGGCGGTAGCCGTTATCTGGCCCCACGCTGTGCCGCCTGGTGTTGCGGGACGCGCTCAAAGTATCGCGCGCATTCGCGCCCAGCGGGGCCGGTCGCCTTCTCTACGGCTGGGGCCGTTATCGGGCCCCACGCTGTGCTGCCTGATACGGCGGGACGCGCTCAAAGTATCGCGCGCACTCGCGCCCAGCGGGGCCGGTCGCCTTCTCTACGGCTGGGGCCGTTATCGGGCCCCACGCTGGGCCGCCTGATACGGCGGGACGCGCTCAATGTTTCGCGCGCACTCGCGCACAGCGGGGGACTGGGGGCGGACCCACCCGCGGCATCCAAGACGCGAGCCAGCGCCTGTTGGCCGAAAGCGGCCGCCACTGGAAAAGCGCAAGGGATTGAATTTCAAATGCGCTACGCGCATTTGAAATTTGGCTGTATCTGATAAAAACGG
>JAITER010000039.1 GCA_031281945.1 Spirochaetaceae bacterium
CGACATTCTAACCTGTATGTTTAAGCCACGGTGTCCCAAAACATCCTGCAAGAGTTGGTAATCCCGCTCCTCTGCAATCGCATCTTTATTCACATCCGGCGGGTTTTCTTTGTTATAAAAACTATACTCAAAAGTTACAGGCTTCCCTGCTTTCTCCTTTTTCTTTGCATACCCCAGGGTAATCACCGTACAAAGCGCGTCCGCTATATCTTGGGTTAGAAAATAATCAGGCATTCTATTTCTCCTCCTTGTTTTTCCAGGCAACCGTAAAGGTTTCTTTGTCCGTAACATCGTTGTGTTTAGCCGCAACCTCTCCTTCCTTTTTTTGGCGCAGATATTTGCCTAAACAAGACTTAAGGGTGATACCGGAATCACCGGTATCATCCACTGTCCAAATCTCGGACGCACCGGCTTCATGCTCATCGCATCGCACCGTTCTGTCTTTATCCGCCTTTGCTGATAGATACATGAGATGGCGGGACTTGAGCGCTATTTTGTAATCGCCTTTGGGTTCGATTTTGAACCACTCATTTTCCCCGGCCTGGTCCTGATCCCATTTGGCGTCCCCCTCGGTCGAAGCCGACAGGTACTTACCCTTGTAAGATTCCAGAGATACAGACCAGGAACCCGAAATTTCACCTGATTGCAGTTTTTCAAGGAACTGCTTAAAACTGCCGGTGAAATTGCTGTTTTGTTCGTCAGACATATATGTCCTCCTAAAAATTATTTTTTCGCCCCAGGCTATGTTTTACCAATAGCCGTTAACGGGGCGTTTTTACCTATTTAATAGTTTAATAGTACGCTTACTTTTTTTTGAATTCCTCGAATTCGCCAGGGCGCCGCGTCCGCAACGGGAACAACCCTTCCAACATGCGGCCAGATGATGAGCCCCAGTGCGCTCAACCGGAATCTGATAGGTTTTGCACAGGTAAACCGTCAATTCCGCCGCCGGACGAAGCGCTTCAGGTGAAAAATACCACCCGTTATCAACAGGGCGCATCTCAGCGGTTGCCGCCGCATTGTCCGGGGAATTACGCTCAGGATTTTCGCCGTATTTGCCAAAAAACTTTCGCGCCCAATCCCTGTAGATTTTCCCGCTTGCGCGGTAATTAGCAGATGAACCGTAATAATACGCCGCATCGTCATCGGGGAGAAACCGGTAAACCGCGCCGTCAAGGTCGATGCAGTAATAGGCGGGAGCATATTTTTTTCTTTCGACGGGCTTGTGTTCAAAGTAATCCCATGCTCCCGAAGCTGCTTGTCCGCCTACGCCTGTTCCATGCAGAAGGACGGCCAGTTTTTTCGTAAGCTTCCTGCCGTGCGGATAGTCATTTTCATTTAAAATCATATCTATTACTTTCATCAAACGCTCCTAGACAATATAATACAACAGTATATTGCTAAGGCGGCGCGGGGCTGGAACCTGGCGATTCGTATACCCTGCGTAACAAGCGGAATTCAGCAATAAACAAGCGGGCGGCCAGTTTTGAACGGCGCGTTTCGCTCGCTCTAGTTTTTCATGTTAGTTTCGCGGAATCCTGATTTGAAGGGCCGCGGCGCCGAAAGCCAAGCGGCGGACTTTGAGAATAGCCCGCCGCCCTGGAATGCGGAGGGCCGCCGCCGCCATCCGCAAGGGCTGTAAGCCCGAATGCGTGAGCGCCAGCCGCCGTAGCCGCCGCTTTTGACACGGCGGCGCAGACTCTTCTCAGGGCCGTCCGCCGGACGCGCCTGAATTCCGGCTCAATTTTTTTTAAAAAAAATTGAAAAAAATTAAAAATTCGCTTGACACAGTCAATGTATTGTTGTATTACATTGCCATGCCTTTTCAAGAGGAATTTACCGCTTATAGGGAATGGCTCAACCAGCAAGAGAAATCAAAGATCACAATAGAAAAAAACATACGCGATATTGTAAAATTCCGAATGTTCCGCAAGAACAGTTTAACGGAAATAACAAAACAGGATGTTTTAGACTATAAAGAACATCTTATCAGTACATACAAACCGGCAAGCGTTAATTCCTACATAATTTCGCTGAATAAATTTCTGAAATTTACGAATCAGGATTCTCTGCGGGTAAAAACGGTTAGAATACAGCGAAGAAACAGCCTGGACAATGTTTTAACCGAAGAAGATTACGCCGCATTGCTGGAATGCGCAAAAAACCGGAAAAACAAGCGGCTTTACTACCTTATACGAACTCTCACATCAAGCGGAATTCGGGTGGGCGAACTTCAATATATAACAGCCGGTATGCTTGAAACGGGCAAAATCTACGCCTACACTAAAAACAAAATGCGCGAAATTATTATTCCCCGAAGCCTCTGCCTGGAATTACGGGAGTATTGCGAGGAACGGAATATTACGGGAATTATCTTTCATGGAAAACAGGCTGATACGCTTATCGACAAGGCCCGGATTTGGCGGGAATTGAAACAGCTTGCGAAGGCGGCGGGTGTTTCTGTGGAAAAGGTGCACGCCCATAATTTTCGCCACTTCTTTGCAAAGCAGTTTCTTTCCAAATACAACGATATTGTGGATTTGGCGGACATCCTCGGGCATAGTTCAATCGAAACCACCCGCATTTACACCCGGACCAGCAGTAATGAAAAACGGACTCGTATTGACTCGCTTAATTTATAGGCCGCAAATTGCGGCCGGGGATTAGCCAGTTCTCCTGAAAGGCGCGACTTAGGCTCTATTACAAATGGCTTTTGTTATAAGCCGCCGTACGCAAAAAGCTGAAAACCATTTCGTTGCGCTTTTCACGGCGGCTCCCTCCCAATTGACAGCACGGGACTTCAGAGCGGGGCCTTTTGCTGTTTCCCGGTAGGCATAGGAGTCGATGGTGAAGCCTGATTTTCCTTCCGGTCAGGGTATAGCGCTTCTGGCCGGCCTGAAATCTGGTCTGCGGACAGGTCTTATTCAAACAAGCTTATAATTCCCCGTGCGCGGGCGTGGTCGTCAAGCTTGCGGCTTGACTTAGCGTCCAGACGCCTTTGCGCATTCGCCAGTGAGCTTCGTTGCCGGTATAACCGCAACCGGTTCTGTTTCGGTTCAGTTCGCGGTGTACGTTGCCGTGAAGCTTGATTCTTCTGGAAAAAATGTATATAAAACGATTTTAATGCCGATTTTAACATCTATGTTTACTCTGTAGGTTGAAAATCCGGCAAAGGAACGGATATGACGTTTTTGGAAAAACTAAACGCCTCAAAAAACGAAAACCCAACAAAACAATATTGGGATTTTTGGGAACGGCGCCCATATATTACAAAAAAAGAGATGGGATCAATTCCGGCGAATGCAATGTTTGACGCTGTATGGCCGTTTCGCACAAAAATGGTGAATGACCTTGCGAATTATTTAATGCGTGATAAATTTGAGGATGAAGCATTGGTTGCATTCAGAAAAATGGATGCAAATTTACAGTTGGTTTATTGTGTTATTTATTTTAAATTGGATGTTTGGAACGACGGGTTAGGTAAAATGTTTACAGGATTTCCCTGTTTGTTTTTATACGAAACATTGAATTGCCTTAAAAAAATTGGAGCTATAAAAGCGTATAATATTTTACAAAACGCCATAGAAATCGTCAATATCAAGAAAAAGAGTAGAAATGATTTTTTTAAGGATATAAGAAATGAGGAAGAATATTTGTATGGCGATGAAATCAATGAAAAGCTTAACGTTCTTGGCTCGGAGTTATATAAAATTGAAGAGGAGGAAGACATTCAAAAATTATTAAATAAATATGTCATTGAAAATATTAGACTTGTTCGCTAACCCGGTTGGTTGCCGCCCAAGTCTTGCAAAATGCTACGCATTTTGCGTTTTTTAAGCGGAAGTTGTTCGAAAACTGAAGTTTCCGAACAACTCTAATACCGTTTTGCGTCAGAAAGCCAGCGGCCGTATACACAGCGTTCCGCAGTTCTTGTTTTGTTAAAACCGTTCCCGCCATATTTATTGTTTCAAGCCATTTTAATTTTTCCGGGTCTGTTCCTTCGCAAAAATAAACCATCAATTATTGTTTATGTATTCGCAAATATTAATTATCCTCTGTCGCCTGTCAAGCGCTTAATAATTATTTTCAATTTTTTACACAATACATAACATTGATTGGAAAATCCTGACGAACCGTATTTATTAGGCCGTTCCATTGTTCTTCCTTGTAGACAAATTCCCGCTGATACTTTGGACGTATGTCGAGTTTCCCGATATAGTCTTGGACGCCTTCTTCGTCCGAATTTGTGTAGCCTTCCGTAAGTTCACTCACGGGAATTTGATGTATCGCGATTTTCATGTTTTACACATTTCTTTTGATTAAAATGTTAAGCGGCATATTCACGGAGAAGGTTAAACGGCGGATTCGTAACGACAATATCAGTATTTCTATAGATTCTACCGGGTGAAAAACCCCATCGCGCCGTCTGCGTTTTCACCGGTTGTTTCCATTATCTCGATTTTATGCGAGTGTTTCGTAGGCTTGTTTTCCGCACTCCCGTAGTCAAAAAAAGCGGCAAACTGCGCCGGAGTAAGCCGGGGGAGGCGCCGGCGGCATGGGCGCCGCGCCGGCCTGGGCGAATGGAGCCCTCGGGGCAAGCCGCGGGAGGTGTAACCGGCCTATTATGCGCAATATCAAAAAATATTGACATAAAAAAAGCAGTATGTGATAATAAACCATGGAAATTTTAGAGTGGATAAATAATAACAATGTGTTGATAGATTTATTCTCAACTTTTGTAACGGCGCTTGCGACAGTTTTTTATGTCATTTTAACCATAAAATTGGTTTCCGAAAATGTTAAGAATAGGAGGATGCAAACAGATCCAAAAATAGTAATGGATATAATACCAGATGCAACTCACCCATATTTATTAAATTTTGTTATAGAAAATATTGGTAACGGCGCTACTTTAAAGATTGGACTTGTTCGCCAACCTGGTTGGTTGTCGCCCAAGTCTTGCAAAATGCTACGCATTTTGCGTTTTTTAAGCGGAAGTTGTTCGAAAACTGAAGTTTCCGAACAAGTCTATTGAATTTACTATAGAGAATGAGCCGAAATTAAAAAAAACATAAAAATATAAGACATTGAACTTGTTCGCCAACCCGGTTGGTTGCCGCCCAAGTCTTTGCAAAATGCTACGCATTTTGCGTTTTTAATCGGAAGTTGTTCGGAAGCTGAAGTTTCCGAACAACTCTATTGTAGAAAGAAAATATACCGAAAAATTAATTTTTGATTTATCATATTTAGATGATATTATTTATTCGCACACAGAACCTGAATATAGAATTTTTAGAGAAACAGAAGAAATTTCGAAATCAATAAAAGTTATTTCACAGTATTTTGATGAAAAGTTGAAGGAAGTAAGAAATGTAAAAAAATAAAATTCGTAATTTTTACCTTGCCGGCTTTGTTTAAGGCTTCGTCACCCGCATCTGCAACTATAAACCAGTATTGTTTTTTTGGGTCAAGCGTCTGCCAAAGCGTCTGATCTTGTAGACTTTTGCTTACGGCCCGGCGGCGCGGACGATTCAAATTGCACATAACTTTTTCGCCCGGCGCGGCTGTGTTTCACATAACTTCATTTTGGCCTGCCGGCGCGGGCTGCGCGGAATCTCTTGCCCCGGCAAACGCCAGTGGCTCCGCGTTGCTGGAGCGGCGGCGCCAATGTGTTGCGGTCTTCCGGTTTCGTTTTAGCAAGCAACTTTCACTGGTTAAGCGTAGAAGATTTTAGTAAGGGCGGTTGGATTTTTATAAAAAATGTTTGTAAAATTACAAACAGTTTGATTTATCCAAAAAGACTCTTTTTAGAGGCGACGCCCCTTTTTTCCGCTCTTCTTATTGTCGTTGGCTTTGCTTTAATTCTTTTTGCGCGGCGTCCGGTAGTCGCTGTAACGGATGAATACTTTAGCGCGATTTACGGAAAAGAACGTGAAAAAGCCGCCGCGCTTGAATGTTCCATTGTTACGATGCGCAGAGTCATTACATTTAACGCTCCCGCCGATGCGGATGATGAAACGTTAGCCTCCTTGTTAATTTCTTACCGCCGTCCTTTTTGCGTGGTTTTTCCTTTCCGTTACGCGCAAACGGCCAAATTGTACGCTCAAAAAGCCGGCGCCGCTGCGGTTTTTGTTTTGGAGGAGCGCAATCTCGCGCCGCCTCCGCTGGAAGGCGTCTGTTACGTGGCCTCCGCCTGGCGGGAAGATTTTTACCGCGCTTTATTTATAGCCGCGGTTTTGGCCAAAAACCTAAAAAAAACGCCTTCCGCCTCCGGTGGAGAAGCGAATGAGAAAAATGAGGGCGCGGACGAAAAAGACGGGCGTGTCATCGTTTTAAGCCAGGAAACATTAAACGATGAAGCCGGAAAGGCCGTTAAAGCGGGGCTGAAAGCCGGCGGTATAGAAGGCGGCGCCTTGGTTGTAAGTTCTGTTTCCAATTACATGCTCAAAGAAGCCGAATCTGCGGTTTTGGTATCTTCTATAAGTTCGTTTGTCCAGCTTGCGGAGGACTTGCCCGCGCTGGCTTTTACCGCCGCCCCGGCGGATTTTTTGCCGTTTTATGTAAAGGCCGCGCTGGACGATTCAATTTGGGCCCTGCTCCCCGCTGTTGTAAAAGGCGCGAAAGATTGGAGTAAAGACCTGGGCTCAGGCGGCCCTGGAAGCGGGACAGACGGCGGAAATGCGCGGCAAACAAACGCGCAGGCGAGCGCTTCCATAAAAATATTTTTAAATCGCGGCATTCCGCCTTTGGTTTTTTTAAAATTGTTAAGTATTTGCGCGAAAAAAGACGTCAAAATTTAACGGCGTGAATTTAATCCGCCGTTTGCGAAAGCCGCCTTTTAACGCGCGTGTTGCGCCGCTGAACCAGGCCCTTTCAGGAAAGGCCCGGTTCGGCGGGCGGCGGCCTGGCCGCGCGGCTTGAAAACAATTTGATTTTATGGGCGTCCCGCTGTAATCAGCAGAATTAAAACGGAATTAACCAAATTATAAAACATACGCGGATTTTAGGCGGTAAAATGCGGCTTCTTGAAATAAACCGGATTTTACTGTAGAATTTCTTATAAAATGAGCGACTATCTAGACCCGAACAATGAGGAACTACTCAAAGATTTTTTCAGCGAAGCGCAGATGCAGGTGGAAACTCTTGAACAAAACATTCTTGTTTTAGAAAACGAAAGCGGCAACAGGGACGCCGTAGATGAAATATTCCGGGCGGCTCATACGCTAAAGGGCGGGGCGGCTACGGTGGAAATGATGGAGCTGTCTCACTTTACGCATTTGGTGGAGGACGTTCTGGACGCAATCCGCTCCGACCAGGTAGCCGTAAACGAAAACGTTGTAGACGTCCTGCTTTCCGCTATAGACATAATAAAAGCCATGCTGGAAAAACGCATGGAAGGTTCGGTTTACGAAGAAGATTCTACGGATGTGGAAGCAAAGCTGTCGGCTATTTTGCCGGACTCTTCAAGTAAAAAAGCCGCGCCCAAACAGCAGAAGAAAAAGGCCGATGCTCCCGCGCCTGTTCAGGTTGCGGCGGACGGCGCCGCGCTGGAAGGAGTGGCGGGCGGAGACGTTCCGTCCGCGGGCGAAATTGAAGTTGCGGAAATCCGTAAACTTTTTGACGGGGCTAACGGTCTTCCGGTATACCGTATTTCCGTAGCGTTTGACGAAACGAGCCTTATGAATACGGTTGGCGGCATTCAAATTTACGCCTCCTTAAAAAGCAAAGGCGAGGTTTTACGCACCGTTCCGGATTTCGATTCTCTTTACAGCGATTCTTTTTTCCCTGTTGTTGATTACTACATCGCCAGCTCCGAGACCCCTGAAAAACTGCAAAAATACGTCATTTTACCGGACGTCTCCATAAATTCGCGTGTTGTAAACGCGAATTCCCTTTTGCCTTCGTCTTCCGCGCCGCCTGTGGAAAAAGATCCCGCGAAAGAGGCGCCTGCGGAAATTGTGAAAGAGCAGCCGCCGAACCAGGCCGGCGCTTCAAAAGGTCCGGCCGGCGATTCGGCTGGAGCGAAAAAGGCCGGCAAAGAAGCCGGTTCAATTTTACGTGTAGATTCCAAGCGCATAGACGATCTTCTAAACCTTGTTTCAGAAACTGTTATAACCAAGGCCACTTTCAATCAAACGGCTATTCAATTTAATGATTTGGCTATGGATTTTCACTCTTTAAGCGCTAAATACCGCGAGCGTATAAAAAATCTTATCGATAAAATTCCTGAATATGTTGAAAGATCCAGAGGGTCGGTGCAGGATGTGCGTAAGACTATCAACGAGGATTTCGCCGACATATTTACAATATTTGACGCATACGAAGCGAGTTTCAAGAACAGCATGGTTAAGTTCCGGTCTACAAGCCAAAACCTGGGGCGCATAACCGGCGAGTTGCAAGAAGGCGTTATGCATATACGCATGGTGCCGATAAGCCAGATTTTCAGCCGTTTCCCGCGTTTGGTGCGCGACCTTTCCAAGACTCTTTCAAAAAAGATAAACCTGGTGATAGAGGGCGAAGAAACGGAGCTTGACAAATCGGTTATAGAAGACTTGCTGGATCCGATCATGCATTCGGTGCGTAATTCCATAGACCACGGCATAGAAAGCCCTGAGGAACGCGCCGCCGCCGGGAAGAGTGAAGAAGGCATGGTGCTGTTAAAGGCGGTGAACGAGGGCAGCATGATCGTTATCGAAATATGCGACGACGGCAAAGGCATAGATGTGGAAGCCGTAAAATCCAAAGCCATAGAGCGCGGGTTGATACATCCAAACAAGGCCCTAAGCGATGCGGACGCTTTTAATCTGATTTTTGAACCCGGTTTTTCCACCGCCAAGACCATCACTAATATTTCCGGGCGCGGCGTGGGTTTGGACGTTGTAAAACGTCAAATAGAAAAACTAAACGGTACGGTGACCGTTCATTCCGAAAAAGGGAAAGGCACCAAGTTTATTATAAAATTGCCGCTTACTTTGGCTATTATTCAAGGGCTTTTGGTGCGGGTGGGGCCGGAGATATATTCAATCCCCATAACCAGCGTAATAGAAAGCATACGCATAAAGCCGCAAGAAATTAAAATGATAGACAACAACGAAGTGTTTAATATACGCAATGACGTTCTTTCGCTTTTGCGGCTGGATCGTTTGTTTGGTATACCAACCCACCGTAAAGATGATTACAATTTTATCGTTATAGTCGGCAGCGCGGAAAAAAAGATGGGGTTCATGGTGGACAGTTTGATTGGCGAAGAAGACGTCGTCATTAAACCTTTGCGGGATCAATACACCAATTCTCCCGGAATTGCGGGGGCTTCCATTTTGGGCGACGGTTCCGTGTCGCTTATTATTGACGTAAGCCAGCTTTTGGAATTGGGGTTGCATAAAGAAATGGAGCATCGCAAGTTTAGAGAATTTGCGGTGAACAGGTAGCGGGCGGTTATGGAAAAAGTTGATTTAGAACAAGTTAATTCCGATTTGCAAGAAAAGATGGAGCGTAAAGAAAACGTCGATTTTAAGATGGTTACTTTTTCGCTTTCCGGAAAAGACTACGGTGTAGACATAATGAACGTAAAAGAAATAGCAAAGGCCGATAGATTCACCTTTGTGCCTAACGCCGCCGGTTTTGTGCGCGGCGTGTACAATCTGCGCGGCGATATAATACCGATAGTGGATTTACGCACATTTTTTCATATGACTATAGAACCAAAAAGGCAACAAGAAGACCAAAGCGAAAATATGTTGATTCTTAAAATTGAAGAGCGTGTATACGGCGTTGTGGTAGACAAAATAGACAAAGTTGTGGGCATAAACCAGGACGATATGCAGCCGCCCCATCCTATTTTTGGCGATATAAACATAAAGTACATATCCGGCGTTGTGGAAAAAGAAGGTTTGTTGTATATAATTTTGGATATGGTGCGTATATTTTCGCCGAAGGAGCAAACGGAAGACGAAAAGCATGATTCCGCCGACGGCCACAAAGACGCTTATTACAATAAGATGACGGCTTCCATGCATCATCAATTCGATTCTCAGTTTCCGAATTTCAGCATGATGAGCGCAAACGAATCCGAAGAAAATATTTCTTTTATTAAAGAGCAGCTTGCGGCGTTGCGTAATTTTTATGTTTCTCCAGTTAACGAAGACTGGGTGCGCCGCCGGTTTAAGAATTGGATTAGTTGCCGCCTTCCCTCCGAAATACAGCTTAAAACTCCTGGGGATGCGGACGCTTATCTGGAAACTTTTTTTTCGTTGTATAACGGGCGCTTTTGGAGCGATGAATACGCTTTGGCCGTAAAATCGGCGTTGCCGGACAACTCCTCGTCTTCAATACAGGTTTGGAATATAGGTTGCGGGCGCGGATACGAAGCTTACTGTCTTGTATGCATTCTAAAAATGCGTTATCCTAATGCCCGCATAAAGGTTTGGGCTAATGATAATGATGTAATGTGCATTTCCAGCGCGCCCAATATAATTTTTGATATTGCGGAAATTCCCATGTTTTGCCAGTCTTTTATGGTGAAAGGAAGCGGCGGGTTTACGTTTGGGCCCGCTGTTAAGGAATCTATCGTTTTTGAGTATCATGATGTATGCAACACGAATTCGGTTCCTGATTTAGATATTGTTTTTGTGCGCGACACTATATCATTTTTTGCGCCGAAAATGCAGGAAAAAGTGATTGTGGAAATTTCAGACCGGTTAAAAAACAATGGAATTGTTATTCTGGGGCAAAACGAAAGAATGCCTTCCGGTTGGAAGCTTGTTGGAAGGGAGCCTGTATCGGCTTTTGCAAAAGATTAAGATTGCGGCGTTGTTAAATGTTTTTTAATAAAAAGTTGTTTGGAAACCTAAGTTTTTGAATGCCTTGCGCTAAAAAGCATAAAACTTATAATACGGCCAGCGATGGCGTTGAGTAAGTTTAAGTATTAAAAATCCAGGCGGAAAGAGTGTTTCCGCTCATTTCCACGCCGGTTTAGCGTGTTTGTCCGCGAAGCCGGGGGGCGCGTTTCTTTTTTTGCCGCAAAGCAAGAAACGTTTGACGTCTGCGGCAAATGGGAGAAATATGCGTGTAGAATATATAAATCCTTTTGTGGAAGCGGCTTACAATGTACTAAAAGAAATGCTGGAAGATGGAACCGATATAAAATGCGGTGAATTTTACCTTGAAAACTCTTCCATGAAGATACTTGGCGTAGCGGTGATTGTTGGTTTAGCTGGAAATGTTGAAGGGCGCGTTATGTTTGATATGTCTCAAAAAACGGCGCTTAAAGTCGCCGGCGCAATGAACGCCGGTGAAATTTTCAATACATTGGACAATATGGCGAAAGCCACCCTTACCGAGCTTGCGAATATTGTTACGGCTCAAGCCGTTTCAAAATTGCATGACATTGGATTTAAGTTTGACTTAACGCCGCCAGCCCTGTTTTCCGGTGAAAACATGGAAATCGCCGCATTGCAAACCGAAGCGCTTGTTGTGCCTATAGAGTTAGGCGCTAACGGGGTTATAAAAATAAGCGTTGCGGTAAAGGAGCGCGTGTAAATTATACGCCGTTTGTTTTACCCAGACGGCGTTTTTCTTGTAAAGAGACGGTTATAAACCCAAAGGAGGACTAGCCGTTTCTTGACCATATGCACCGGTAAAACGCCGCTAAGGTTAAAGAAGGAACAGATGGTCAAGAAACGCAAGCGTGTAGAATTATCTATGCGTAGTAAGGGTTAAACATCCGGCGTCTCTTTCGGGCGGTTAGCTCAGTTGGTTAGAGCGCTAGCTTGACATGCTAGAGGCCACAAGTTCAAATCTTGTACCGCCCATCTTTACGTTGCGGTTTGCAAACCGCGCGGGTTATTCACTTTATTAAAAAAATACCTGACTAATGTCATGCGTGTAAGTTCCCAAAAAATCTTCAAGTGGTTAAAATTAGTTTATGAGTTTAACTGTCACCGAAAAAATCATTTTTAGCCATATTGCAGGCGAACGAAAAAAGCGCGGCGAGACCATCTCCATCAAAATAGACCAAACCCTCACGCAAGACGCCACAGGAACCATGACCTATCTTCAATTTGAAGGAATGGGCAAAACCAGGGTTCAAACGGAAATTTCTGTTTCCTATGTAGACCACAACACAACGCAGGAAGATTTCAAAAACATGGACGACCATCGTTATTTGCAAAGCGTTGCGGCCAAGTACGGTCTTTATTTTTCCAGAGCGGGCAACGGTATATGCCATCAAGTGCATCTTGAAAAATTCGGCGCCCCGGGTAAAACCCTTTTAGGCTCCGATTCTCACACGCCTACAGGCGGGGCGCTTGGAATGCTGGCTATAGGAGCTGGCGGGCTGGATGTGGCGATAGCGATGGCCGGCGGCGCTTTTAATATGCTTATGCCAAAAATTTATGGGGTTAAACTCACTGGAAGCCTCCAAAAAGGCGCCGCCGCAAAGGACGTTATTTTAGAGTTGCTTAAGCGTGAAACTGTAAGAGGCGGCGTAGGCGCGGTTTACGAATACTTTGGAGAAGGCGCGGCTTCTCTTTCCGTTACGGAGCGGGCGACTATCACAAATATGGGGGCGGAGCTTGGGGCTACAAGCTCAATTTTCCCTTCGGACGGCGTTGTAAAAGAATTTTTGGAACAACGCGGCAGAGGCGGGCTATGGACGCCTATAACCGCGGACGAAGGCGCTGTTTACGATAAAATAATCGAAATAAATATTTCGGATTTAAAGCCGCTTGCGGCCTGTCCGCATTCCCCAGACGCTGTAAAAGATATAGACGAACTTGCCGGAATGCCTGTAGACCAGGTTGTTATAGGTTCTTGTACAAACAGTTCGCTGGAAGACCTTGCGGTTGCGGCCCGTGTTATTCACGGTAAAACCGTAAGTAAAAATGTTTCGGCTGGAATATCTTGCGGAAGCCGGACTGTATTGCTTGCGGCGGCTTCTTCCGGTATTTTGCGGGAATTTATAACGGCTGGTTTCCGCATCCTTGAATGCGCTTGCGGGCCGTGTATAGGCATGGGTTTCGCCCCATCTTCAGAATCGGTAAGCCTTAGAACTTTTAACCGGAATTTTAAGGGGCGCAGCGGAACTGGAGACGCCGGCGTGTACATTGTTTCGCCGCAAACGGCGGCCGCTTCCGCAATTGCCGGAGTGTTTACCCGCGCCGGCGGCGGAGAAACTGAAATTTATTCAAAAGATTTTTTGCAAAAGCACTTAAACGAAGCTATAAAACATTCTGATGATATGATAGCGCCGCCCCTCTCTGCCGGGGATGCTTATTGCGCGCAAATCGTCCGGGGGCCGAATATCAAGCCGTGTCCTGATTTTGAAGCCGCAGGCGGTAAAGCCTCCTTGCCCGTGCTTTTAAAAGCCGGCGATAATATAAGCACTGATGACATAATGCCCGCTGGAGCTAAAATACTTCCTTTGCGTTCAAACATCCCGGAAATATCGAAGTATGTTTTTAACGCTATAGACGGTGATTTTTACAACCGCGCAAAAAACGCGAAAAGAGGGGTTATAGTAGGCGGCGGAAATTACGGCCAGGGTTCTTCGCGTGAACATGCGGCTCTCGCGCCCGCATATCTTGGGGTTAAAGCGGTGATTGTCAAACAATTTGCTAGAATCCATAAGGCAAATCTTATAAATTACGGGATACTCCCTTTTACTTTCGTAAACGTCTCTTTTTATAACGACGTGTTGCAGGGCGATGTATTGGATTTTCCGGAAATTGACAGTTTTCTTAAATCAGGGCAAAACGTAATGGCCGTAAAAAACACTCGTTCCGGCGTCTTTTACCACTTGCGTTTGGAAGCCTTAGCCGAAGAACGTAAAATTTTGCTAGCCGGCGGGCGAATCGCCTATATGCGAAACAGCGGCGGGAACTAAAATTAACAATGGAGAGCCGCTTTCGATAACACAAGTTCCCGTTGTAAAATAACGCGGATTTAACTGTAGCAAGACCGCCGCGCAAGAATTGCCGGAAAATCTATTTGGAAAACGGCGGTTGTGAATAACGTCTTGAAAACAAAAACACGACGAGTTGTTTTTTACGACGTTTGTTTAATAAAAATTTAGATTGAAGGCGGGCGCTTATGGAAGAAAAAAAAGGTAAACAAGTGCTTTGGGCTGGGCGTTTGGAAAAAAAACCCGCAAAAGAAGCGTTTGATTTTCAGGCGTCTATTGGCGTGGATTATTTGATGGCGGAAGAAGATATAGCCGGCAGTAAAGCTCATGTTAAAATGCTGGGAGACCAAAAAATAATACCCAAAGAAACCGCCGCTGTTTTGATAGACGAACTTTCACAAATAGATGATGAGTTAAAATGCGGCAAGCTCACTGTGGATGCGTCTTGCGAAGATGTTCATTCGTTTATTGAAGGCGTTTTAACGGAACGTTTGGGCGAGGCCGGACGCATGGTTCACGCCGGAAGAAGCAGGAACGACCAGGTTGTTCTGGATTTTAAACTTTATTGCAAAAAACGCGCCGTTAAAATTCAAAAAGAAATCAAAAATACAATCGCCGTTTTGCTGGATGCGGGCAATTCGCACCTGAATACAATTATGCCGGGCTTCACACATCTTCAACGGGCGCAGCCTGTAACTTTAGCCCATCATTTAACGGCCTGGGCGTGCGCCCTAAAACGGGACGCTGAACGGTTTACGGACGCGCTCTCGCGGCTAAATGAATGCCCGCTTGGGGCTGGAGCGCTGGCCGGTTCAACTTTGCCGCTGGATAGAAACGCCGTAGCGTCCGCTTTGGGTTTTGAGAGGCCGGCCTTAAACTCGATGGACGCCGTAGCCGCCAGAGATTTTGTAATAGAGCTTGCGTCTTGTTGCGCTATAACGCAAATCAACCTTTCCCGTTTTTGCGAAGATATTGTAATTTGGGCGTCTGAAGAATTCGGGTTTATCAACCTGGCGGAAGAATGGAGTACAGGCTCGTCTATTATGCCGCAGAAAAAAAACCCCGATTTCGCGGAACTTATACGGGGTAAATCCGCGCGCGCAACCGGAAATTTAACGGCTCTTTTAACGTTGGTAAAAGGCCTCCCTTATGCTTACAATAAAGACCTGCAAGAGGATAAAGAAGCTCTTTTTGACAGTTTTGAAACGCTGGAAAAATGCCTTTTTATGTTCTCCGGCATGATTAAAACCGCCGGATTTAACGCCGTTGCGATGAAAGCCGCTTGCGTAGGCGGCTTTTTGGAGGCTACAGATTGCGCTGAATATCTTGTAAAAGCCGGAACGCCTTTTAGAAAAGCGCACGAAATATCCGCCGCCATTGTGCGAGCCTGCGTTAAAGACGGCTTAAAAAGCATAACCGAAATGCCGCTGGAACGGCTAAAAACATTTTCCCCGCTATTTGAAAGCGGCGTTTACGAGCTGTTAACGCCGCAAGCCTGCGTTAAAGGCAGAAGCCTTGCCGGAGGCCCCGCGCCGGAAGAAACCGCCCGCCAAATAGCGGCGTTGCGCGAATTTTTAACAAACTTCTAGACTCTGATAGCGGCGATATTCGGAACGCCTTTTTTGTTTCCAGCGTTTGAAAACACAAAACGCCCGGCATTTTGCGGGACTAAAGTAAAGCTTAACCTCCGCAGATTAGTAAACGGCCAACCGGGTTGGCGAACAAGTCCAATGTACGGCAAATGTGGTAGAATAGGAGAAATGGCAAATTACAACGGCGTCCAAAAAGAAGAAACCTTAAAATCTCTTGTCCATGAGGACTACTTCCCAACATTCGGCTATGAACCGGATGTCGACGACATTGATTTTGTGATCACCTGCAAGAAGACGCGGGACGACCTTTTCAGCGACGGGCCGGGAGCCTCGACGCATTACCTGTGGGCGGAGGCGAAAAAGGGTGTGCGCGACGTCTTCGATATGTTCACCCAGCTAGTTCTTACCTGCAAAAAAACCTACGAAAAGGGCGACCATCTGGCCCCGCCGTGGCTCGGCGTTTTTGACGAGGCGCGGATAGCCTTTGTCCCCTTCCATGATATGCTCCCGATTTTCACCGAAACCGACTTTAACTGGAACGCCACCCCCAGCAATCA
>JAITER010000003.1 GCA_031281945.1 Spirochaetaceae bacterium
ATACCCGTTCCCTTCCCGAACACGGAAGTCAAGCCCTCTAACGCCGATGATACTGACCCTCTAAAGGCCGGGAAAGTAGGTAGTCGCCAGACTTTTTTTTTGCAACCCCCTCGCATCGCATAACACGACAACGTAAACCCGCCTAATCTAACGCGCACGCAACCTCCCATCCCCATTCCTCGTATCTAAAACCGCTAACCTAATCATCCCAGGAACCATATACGCTAAATCCACGCCTAAAATTTTGAGACCCTAAAGGCGCGGCGCTAAACTTGCTTTCGGTTAATAAAACTAAGAATAATAAAATGTTGGACGGCTTAATAAAAAATCGCCTAACCTGTAAAATGACGCTATGAAGGGTATTATTCTTGCCGGCGGCGCGGGAACGCGCCTATATCCCATTACTAAAGCTGTTTCTAAGCAAATCTTGCCTATTTATGATAAGCCTATGATTTATTATCCGCTTTCCGTCCTTATGTTGGCGGAAATTAGAGAGATTCTTATAATTTCAACATCCCGCGACGTCAATCTTTTTAAAGAATTGCTAGGCGATGGAAAGACGCTCGGAATGACTTTTGAATATGCGGTGCAAGAAGAACCGCGCGGCCTTGCGGACGCTTTTATAGTAGGCGAAAAATTTATAGGCGACGACTCCTCTGCTTTAATTTTGGGGGACAATGTATTTTACGGACGCGGCTTTACTCGTACATTGCGTTCCTTGCGGGATAGAATATTTAAACAGGGCGGAGGGGCGGTTTTTGGTTATTTGGTAAAAGACCCTTCAGCTTACGGCGTTATAGATTTTGACGATGAAGGCAGGGCTCTTTCAATAGAAGAAAAACCTTTGCGCCCAAAATCTCATTATGCGGTTCCAGGCCTTTATTTTTACGATAACAACGTTGTGGAAATAGCAAAAAACCTAAAACCTTCCGCCAGAGGCGAAATAGAAATCACCGACCTGAATAACGTCTACTTAAAAAGAAATTCACTTTTTGTGGAAATCTTGGGGCGCGGAGCCGCCTGGCTTGATACAGGAACTTACGACGGCCTTTTAGAAGCGTCGAATTTTGTAGCCGCGATTCAAAAAAGACAGAGTATATTTATTTCTTGCATAGAAGAAATTGCTTTTTCCAACGGCTGGATTTCTAAAGAAAAGATTTTAAAAATCGCGGACGGATATAAAACAGAATACGGCGAATATTTAAAATATATAGCGGAGTTAAAATAATGCCTTTTTTATTCAATAAATGCGCTCTTGAAGACGGAACCATTATCAAAGATTTGTACGAAATAACGCCTAAAGTTTTTTTGGATAAACGCGGGTATTTTTTTGAAAGTTACAATGAACGGGATTTTTTTGAGGCTGGAATTAAAACTCGTTTTGTTCAGGATAACCAGTCGCGTTCTTTTAAAGGCGTATTGCGGGGGCTTCATTTTCAAAAAGAACGTCCGCAGGCGAAACTGGTCCGTGTTATCGAAGGCGAGGTGTTTGATGTGGCGGTGGATTTGCGAAAAGATTCTCCCACACTCGGAAAGTGGCGCGGCGTTTTTTTAAGCGCGGAAAAACAGAATCAATTTTTTATTCCAGAAGGTTTCGCTCACGGATTTTTGGTGTTAAGCGAAAATGCGGTTTTTGCTTATAAATGCGGTGATTTTTACAACGCCGCCGACGAGAGCGGCGTTCTTTGGAATGATCCTTCCATAGGCGTAGAATGGCCTAAATTACCGGGCGGGTATTTTCTTTCCGAAAAAGATAAATTGTGGCCCGCGGCGTCGCTATGATTTGGATTACCGGTTCAAGCGGAATGCTTGGCAGAGAGACTGCGCTTGCGTTTGATAAATATAATTTGCCGTATATAGCTAGCGGGAGTTCAATTGATATAACGGATTACAAGAGCGTAACGGCTTTTACCGCTGGAAAATCTATTTCTTATATATTGAATTGCGCGGCTTATACCGCTGTAGACAAAGCGGAAGACGAAATTGAAAAATGCGAGGCTGTAAACTCAATAGGGCCTGAAAATATAGCGAAAGCCGCTTCTAAAATAAACGCAAAACTTATACATATATCTACAGATTACGTTTTTAATGGTGAAAAAAAAACTCCATACAAAGAAACTGACGCGGCGTCCGCGACGGGAGTTTACGGGCGTACAAAATTTGAAGGTGAAAGCAACGTTTTGCGCGTTTTGCCGCAGTCTTGGATTATAAGAACGTCCTGGTTGTACGGCGCTTTCGGCGGAAATTTTGTTTTTACGATGTTGCGCCTGTTTAACGAACGCGATGAAATTAAGGTTGTAAACGACCAGTTCGGCTGTCCTACATGGACTGGAGATTTGGCGGAAGTAATTTCGGTTTTAATAATGCGGGATAAAAACAAAAAAAGCGCGCCTTTTGGGGTGTATCATTTTTCTAACGAAGGATTCTGTACATGGTTTGAATATGCAAAAAAGATATATGAATACGCTGTGGAGTTGAATTTGACGTCAAAAGGATGTGTAATTCATCCATGTACAACTTTAGAATATGTTACAAAAGCGAAAAGGCCGAAATATTCTGTTTTGGATAAATCAAAAATTAAACCGGCTTTAGGCGTTGACATTCCAGATTGGCAATTTAGTCTTAAAAAATTTTTAACGGAGTATAAAAATGGCGCGTATATTAAATAATATTCTTGTTACAGGCGGGGCCGGATTTATCGGTTGCAATTTTATTCACATGCTTTTGAAAAATTCAAAAGATTTTACTGGAAAAATAGTGAATCTTGACGCCCTCACCTACGCCGGTTGCAAAGAAAGTCTAAAATCAATAGAAGATGAATTTGGGGGAAGCCGTTATTTTTTTGAAGAATCGGATGTGTGCGATAGTGAAGCGGCGCATCGTATATTTAAAAAATATAACATTGATACGGTCGTGCATTTCGCCGCCGAAAGCCATGTAGACAGATCTATTACAAACCCTAAAAAATTTATGGAAACCAATATTTTAGGCGCGTGGAATCTGCTGGAAACCGCTTGTGATTTTTGGAAAGACTCTTCGGGACGATTTAAAGACGGCGTTCTTTTTCACCATATAAGCACGGACGAAGTGTACGGTTCTTTGGGAGAGACCGGATTTTTTACTGAAACTACGCCTTACAACCCGCGCTCGCCGTATTCCGCGAGTAAAGCGTCCAGCGACCATATCGCCATGTCTTACTTCCATACATACGGCCTGCCGGTTACGCTTTCAAATTGTTCAAATAATTACGGGCCGTATCAATTTCCCGAAAAATTAATACCGCTTATGATTCTTAATATACTTGAAAAAAAGCCGCTTCCTGTTTACGGAGACGGCATGAATATACGCGATTGGATTTTTGTAAAAGACCATAACGAGGCTGTTTGGGAAATTCTTAAAAACGGGAAGGCCGGAGAAAAATACAACATTGGCGGTGAATGTGAAATTGAAAATATACGTCTGGTAAATATATTGATTGAAACAGCCGCCAAAAAAACCGGCGCGAATATCGAAGAAATAAAAAAGACGATTACTTATGTTAAAGATAGGCCCGGACATGATAGACGTTATGCGATAGACTGCTCAAAACTAAAAAAAGAGTTGAATTGGAAACAAAAAACGCCTTTTGAAAAAGGCGTGGAAGAAACTGTAGAATGGTATTTGTTAAATAAACCCTGGATTAATAAAATTAGAGAGCGCTCCGCCCTTTGAATCTTTTATTGATGAATTGGAGCTAGGCTCGCCCCTGCGGTATTAAAACCCTTATTCGCCGCTTGCCGCGATATAAAAACGCGGCGAGCGGCGGGTGAAAACCTCGCCGGAAAAATCAGAAGCTATTTAAATTTTAATACGCTTGGGTCGTAATCTTCAGGCGGAATGTATCCTAAAAGATGTATTACGGTGGAAGCTATTGAACTTATACCCAGCCCTTCTTTTAGCGCGCCCTCGCCGGTTTCGTACTCGCCCTGGAAAGATGGATCGTAAACTACGCACGGTACAGGATTCAAACTGTGGCTTGTTTTGGCTTTTGGACTGCCGTCCGCCTTTTTGGAAACCGCTCCAGTTTTTTTATCGTGTTCGTACATATCGTCGCTGTTGCCGTGGTCGGCGGTTATAAGCATAACGCCGCCGGCTTTTTTTACAGCGCGGGCTATGCGGCCAAGTTGTAAATCCATAGCCTCCATCGAACATATCACGGCTTGGTATATACCGGTGTGTCCCACCATGTCGCCGTTTGGAAAATTCAGCCTTATGTGGTCGTATTCGCCGCTCGCTATCGCTTCCAGCGTTTTGTCCGTAATTTCCGCGCACTTCATCCAGGGACGTTGCTCAAACGGCAATACATCGCTTTTTATTTCGACATAGTCTTCTTTTTTTTCATCAAACTTGCCGGTGCGGTTGCCGTTAAAAAAATAGGTTACGTGGCCGTATTTTTGGGTTTCTGATAAGGCCAGAGTGCGCACGCCGGAGGCTGCCAGATATTCTCCCATAACGCGGTCTATCTCCGGCGGGTTTACCAGGTAATGAGTTGGGACGTGAAGGTCGCCGTCATATTCCATCATTCCGGCGTAGTAGACTTTCGGCCTGGTTCCGCGATTGAAATGCGTGAAATTTTCCTGTTCAAAAGCCGCCGTAATCTCTAAAGAGCGGTCGCCCCTGAAATTGAAATATATAACGGAGTCGCCGTCATTTATGCGGCCTACCGGCTTCCCGTTTTCGGCTATAACAAAATCTTTTAAATCCTGATCTATTATTCCGGGGATTTCTTTTCTGTATGTCTCTATCGCTTCTTTCGCGCTGGCGAACTGCCGGCCCTCGCCGTGAACATGGACCTTCCAGCCGCGTTCAACCATGCTCCAGTCCGCGCCGTACCTGTCCATCGTTATCCACATACGCCCGCCGCCTGAGGCTATGCGCGCGTCAAAACTGCCTGAGTTTCGCTCTTTTAAAAACGCTTCAAAAGGTTCCACATATTCCAAAGCGGAGGTTTCGCCCACGTCCCGTCCGTCTAAAAGTATATGGACGCGCGCTTTAGGCGCCCCGTCTTTTTGCGCCTGAATTATCATCGCTTTTAAATGATCCATGTGGCTGTGTACGTTTCCGTCCGAAAAAAGGCCTATAAAGTGCAAGGCTCCGCCGCTTTTTTTTACGCCCGCAATCGCGGACTTCCATGTTTCGCCTTGCCACATGGCGCCCCGGGATATGGATTCGCTTACCAAAGCGGCCCCCTGGTTGAAGACCCTTCCCGCGCCCATGGCGTTATGCCCGACTTCGCTGTTGCCCATGTCGTCATCCGAGGGAAGTCCTACGGCTTTTCCATGCGCTTTTAGCCGGGTGTGCGGGCTTTTCGCCTTTATTGCGTCAAGATTGAACATCTTTGAATCCGACACGGCGTCCCCCTCGGCGTACTTTCCGTAACCCACACCGTCCATGATTACAAGAACTACAGGGCCTTTGCGCCCTTTCCATTTTGGGTTTTTTTGCAATGCTTCCATGGCTTAACTCCTTGAAATTAGTATATAATACATCTAAATAAATTAGATTTTAGATATATTATATCGTGAATAAACAATCTACAATGACTAATTACCGGTTTTCGGAGAGTAGAAATGCAATTATAAATTCCATTGTATCGCCTGTGTAAAAATTTGACGCGGAAAACCGTAAGAACCGTCGTCATTATAAACCGCAGTTAACGCAAACGTCATATTTTTTATACCAGGTAATGAAGATAATTTTAGGTCGGAAATATCTGTATATATTAACTCGTTTTCCCAATGAAAACAACCCCTTATGGAGTGTTTGACGCAGGTAAAAAGTAATCTTTAAGATGGTTCCAATTTCAAATACGCTATATTTTGGAGACAGCGGGAAATCCGCCATAAAAACTATAAAATATAATGAATACTAAAATTATAGGTATATAAAAAATTCTTAATACATAAATGTTTAATAAACTAAAGAAGATCTTTAAAAATAGATAAATAGAATTCTTTACTTAGATAATAATCTATAGTTAGCGACTCTTTAGATATACGATTGCTAATTAAATATCGATTAACGTAAACCTCTTTAGTATAAATATTGAAATTTATATGCCGCCAAATTTTACCTATTATGCGATATATTCTTCTTTTAAAATTCTCATACGGGTGCGCCATACAGAAAGAATATTTTTCGGATAAACTTTTATATGCGCCTAACCCGTCAGATATTGGACTTGTTCGCTCGCCCCGGTTGGTTGTCGCCCAAGTCTTGCAAAATGCTACGCATTTTGCGTTTTTTAAGCGGAAGTTGGCTGAATCCAAGCTTAGGCTTGATTCAGCTTGCGAAAACTGAAGTTTCCGAACAACTCTATTGAAAAAGTCCAATTTAGTTCTTTAATTGTTAAAGCTAGATTATTCACATCTTTATATGAATAATCCATTATAACCCCTTAACATCGGCGAGAAACCTTTGCATAGCCCGTAACGTCCCCGTTGTGGTAATTGGTGAAGCTTCCTTTCCGGAATCTCCATTAGCGCCGCGCTCAGGTATATACTGAGCGACCGGGAATTAACCAGAGCTACACGGGCGCATGGTAATCTGTCAACGCGCCCAGGACGCCTCCGCCGTTGGTTTAACGCATTATGTTTGATTTAGCCGCACTGTTATTCGCCTAAGTCTAGCTCGCTTTCGTCCACGTTTTTCTCCGGTTTTGTGGAAGGCTTGGGCGGGCGTTTTATTTTTTGTTTTTTTAAGCGCTTTTTCTCTTTAAATTGTGAATTATCCGCCGCTACAAAGTTTACAATTGCGCAGTAAATTAAAAGCGCTATGGCTGCGCCGATTACCTCCCAAGATTGTAAAAATTCCGCAAGAAAACTTTTTAATGCCGGGACGTCCATATTTTAATTTAGCATTTTTAAGCGTCTTTGTAAAAGTCCGAAGCTTTGGCGAAAAAAGCGATATTCGGCGCTTTTGCGGTTAAACGCCGCGCCGTCAAATAAAAATACGCGCCCGTTAAAAACAAAGCCTTGATTCAGGTGAGAACAATCACGGCGGCCGGCGTGTAGCGCGGCGTTCCATGCCTCCCGGCTTTTTAACGGGGGCGCCGAGTTAAATTATAAAAATGAAGATTTTTTTATACGGCGAAGGAAACTTATTTTTCCAAGCGCGTAGGACGGGTTTCCGGCGTTTTCTCGCTCGGCGGCGGAGTTTGATTCAACTGTTAAAAACGCGTCCCCTTCCTGTTTTTCCAGTAAAAGCGGTTTAACGATTATACGCCCGTTTCCGCCGTAAGTTTGTATTTCAAGCATTTCACCCGCTTCAATAGCCTGTTTCGCGATGTTTATTTTTCCTACATAGTCCAGCGCCCTAGCTTCCAGTTTTTCTTTTAAATAAGAGGTTTCGTTAAGCTGGGACGGGGAAAAAATCAAGCGGTTTTCTATTCGCGTTCTAAGCGCTTCTTTCTGTTCTTCCCCGACGTCCATTTCTTCCAGCGCGTTCAAAAAAATCTGTTTTCGGGAATTTAGGACGGCGGCTTTATCTTTTTGAAACGCGCTGATTTTTTTTATCTCCCCGTTTAATTCGTTTAACGTAAACGCCGTGTTTTTATCCGCGTCTTCCCGAAAATGCTGATAACCGGAATGCGGTTTTTTTTCACCGCCGCAAGGGGCTGTTTCTTTTTGCGCGGGGCTGGATACGACGTCAATTCCGCATTTTTTAAGGGCGTCCAGGACGGCGGCTTTATCTTTTGTTCCCAGTATAAGCACTCCGTCCGCCGGCTTGCTTAAAATTAAGCCGCGCAAAGGTTCTATTTCCGCCAAATAACGCCGTTCAGGTGAAAGCGTAACTGTAACGCCTTCAAAAATAGATATTTCCGTGTATCTTTTTTCCCATTCGCGTATAGACCACAAAAGCGTTTCATGTTGCATATTTAGGGAAAGCCGTTTTATTGTTTCTATAATGGTTTGCGCGTTTATTCCCCTGTCGAAAGCGCGGCTTACGGAGGAACGCGTTATTTCGCCGTGCGCGAGCGGCTCCGCTCCAAGCAAATCGATTTTTGTAAACACGCTGAAATCCGCCAGCGCGGAAGCTTCGGCGAAAGAGGCGCCGCCGTCCACAACGAAAGAAAAAGCGCCGTTAAACGATATTTTTTTTCCCGCGTTTTTTCCCGCCGCTTCTGTTTCCCGGTTTTTAACGGAGGGAAGCTCCGCGGCGTTGCTGTAAACCGGCGTTAAAACGCCTCCCGCCCCCCTTGTTAAATAATGATAGCAAAACAAAAGGCCGTCCGATTCGGCGAAAAGAGCGCTTTTACGCATGGAAGAAATTAAACTTTTTACATCGATTGTTTTTTTGGGAGTGTAAGATTCGCCGTATGTTGATTTTTGATACATAACGGCCAGGCGTATCAGAGTTTTAACAGGATACAGGCGCGCACCGCCTTTTTTTTCAGTTTTTTTTAAGGCGCTTAGAAAATTATGTATAAACGCCGACACCTCCACAAGTTTCGCGCGCTGCGGCAACAGAAGGTCTTCCGGCGAAAGCTCTTCAGCTATATACAAAGCCGCCGCGCAGTGAACTTTGCGTTCATACGGGCTTAATTCTGAAAAAGCCTGAATCTTCGCGGCGTTGCGTTTTAGAGTGTTTTCAGTTCTGCGTATCAAATCCAGCGCGCAAAGGCAGTCGATGTAAAGCGATATGTCGGAATCTCCCAAAAGAAGCCGCGCCTGCTTTTCGGCTTTTTTCCTTATGCTGCCGTCCGCCTTAAAAAAGGCGTCGCTTTCCGCGGCGAAAGAAACTACGGAAGCTAAAACCGCGTCGCTGAATATATTGTTTACAAATACATTTTGAAGTTCCGCGACGCCTTCCTTGTTCAACGGAACTGTCGAAAAAGGAAGTATATACGAAAAATCCACCGTATATTTATAAAGTATATTTGAAAGAACCGGATTCAAAAACAAACGCCATACATTTTTTTTAAAACGGCTGAATAAAATTAGACGTTCTTCCAAATGTGATATTTTGTTTTTTAGAGAAGAACGCGACTCATCGCCTTCCAAAAAATCAATAACCTCATAAACCGGCGGATTTTCCAAAAAAGCGATTGTGGATATTATTTCAATATCTTCTTCGTCAATAAACGCGTCGATGGTTTCCTGCACATCGGCGCGCGATAAAAACGACTGTAGTTCTTCCACAAGTTTTTGTTTGTTGTACGGGGATTTTACAGTTCCAAGAACCCCGTTGATAAGAATAAAAAAAGAGCGTTCATTTAACGTAACTATAGCCGACTTCCATTCATCGACGCCGCAAAATTTGCCTGTTTTTTTCGTCAATTTAATTCCTTAAAAAAATAAGAGTTTTAAGCGCCCGCGCGAAAACAAGACCGTTTAGCCGCGCCGTTCTGTGGAATTTTTATTTTTGCGCAGTTGAGGGCGTCCCAAAGCTGAAGTTTTGGAACGCCGCTATTAAAGCGTCTAAATAATTCTATTTTGAAAAGCTCATCCAAACGTGTTTTAGCGGCCGTCAAATAATAAAACAACAAAAGCTCATGTTGTTTCCTGACGGATTCTAACGGGCGGTTAAAAAGAACTTTTCTAATCCGCGCCTTCGCTTCCGGTTGTGGAGCTTTCAACCGCCGCCGCGGCCCCCCACTGCGCAAGCTTTCTGTGCAGTGTTTTTCTGCCTATATCCAGCGTTTTCGCCGTCTCGCTTTTATTTCCGTTAAGACCGGAGAGCGTTTTCGTAATGATGATTTTTTCCGCTTCTTCCAGTGTAATTCCTGTTGGAATCTGAATATAGCCGTCTTCGGCGACAGAGCGCAGGGTTGGCGGCAGGTCTTCTTCTTTAATCAAAGAGCCTTTAGTCATCACCACCGCGCTTTCTATGCAGTTGCGAAGTTCGCGTATATTTCCAGGCCAGGAATAATTATAAAGCCTAGAACGCGCTTTTTCGTCTATACCGTCTATGGGTTTTCCATTTTCATTTGAAAAAAGTTTTACAAATGAGTTTATCAAAAGAGGTATGTCGTCTTTTCGCTCGCGTAGCGGCGGCACATTAATTGATACGACGTTAAGCCTGTAATACAAATCCTCGCGAAACGCGCCTTTTTTAATTTCTTCCATCAGATTTTTGTTTGTGGCGGCTATTAGGCGTATGTCGACCTCGATAGTTTCTTCGCCTCCAACTCTTTCAAAACGTTTTTCCTGTAGAACGCGCAAAAGTTTTACCTGTATATTTTGGTCTATTTCGCCGATTTCATCCAGAAAAAGCGTGCCTTCGTGCGCCTGCTCAAATTTGCCTCTTTTGCGGCCAGTCGCTCCGGTAAACGAGCCTTTTTCGTGGCCGAAAAGTTCGCTTTCCAGTATGCTTTCGGCCAGCGCCGCGCAATGCACTTTTATTAGCGGCTTGTCCGAGCGCGGGGACAGTCTGTGTATCGAGTCCGCTATCATTTCTTTGCCCACGCCGGATTCGCCTGTGATAAGAACCGACGCCTTTGTGGGGGCCACCCGTGAAACCGCGTCCAGTACGGCGCTTAGAGCGGAGCTGGATCCCACCATGTTGCTGAATTGTTTTTGTTTGGCGATTTCTTCTTCCATGCGCATAACTTTTAGGTAACGTTTGTGATTGTCCAGCACGCGGCGCACTATAATCGAAAGCCTGTCGTAATCTTCTATTGGTTTGGTGAAAAAATCCCAGGCCCCAAGGCGCATGGCTTCCGTGGCGTCTTTTATAGTCCCGTGTCCGGTGAGCATCATCACCTGGACGCCTTCCGTTTCTTTTTTTATCGCTTTAAGAAGCTCCATGCCGCCCATGCCCGGCATTTTTAGGTCCGATATAACAAGCGCCACATCGTTTCCTTTGTGGCAGCGCCGCAACGCGCTTTCGCCGTCATTGGCGGTTTCAACGACAAACCCGTCCGCCCTTAAAAAATCGGCCAGGCCGTCCCTTATATTTTTTTCATCGTCTACAACAAGAATGACGCTTTCCATAAGCTATTCCTTTTTTTTAACCGGAAGCATACGCATTCCTTTTGGCGGCAGGGGCAGGCTTATTAAAAAACAGGCGCCTTCGCCTTCTTTTGAGTGTACGATAATTTCTCCGTTATGTTCCTGGATTATTTTGAAAACAAGGGTTAGGCCTAAGCCGGAGCCGCCGGATTTTGTAGTCCAATACGGCTCAAAAATGCGGGATACGTCTTTTTCCGGTATTCCGGGCCCCGTGTCGGCCACGCTTAAAACGATGCGCTCCCCCGCTTCCTGAGCGGTTAGGCGTATTTCAGCGTCCGGGCGCCTTTCGGCGCGGCCAGTTTTTAAAGGCGGCTCTTTTATGGCTTCTATGGCGTTTTTTACAAGGTTTACAAGCGCCTGCCTTATAAGGTTTGAGTCCAGTTTTATCTCAGGCGGCGATTCGCAAGGCTTAAAAGTTAAAGAAATGTTTTCTTTTTTTGCTTCCGGCTCTTCCAGTTTTATTACTTCTTGTATAACGTCGTTTATATTTGATTTTCGTAAATTTAATTTCATGGGGCGCACGGCGAAAAGGAAATCGACTACAATTTTATTCAGGCGTTTTATTTCGTCGTTAACCACGTCTATGTGGGCGTCCAAATCGGAGGCGCCGCCGCTTGAAGGCTGTATTTTTTGCGCGATTTTTTTTATAAGCTGAACATGAATAGAAATCGCGGCGAGCGGGTTTTTAATTTCGTGCGCCACTCCGGCCGCGAGGGTGGTTAGGCTCGCCAGACTTTCTATGCGGCGTATTTTCGCTTCCTGGACTCTTTTTTGGGTGACGTCCGCTATTAAAACCACGCTTCCTATTATGCGGCCTTCTTCCACAAGGGCTTGCACGGAAAATTCAAGAAGGCGGCATATTCCGTTCACGTCCACTTCAATTTCGCGCCCGTGGACGTCCACCCCTTTTTGAAGCGTTTCCTGTAAAAATTTTTTCACCCCGGCGTCTTTAACGGCTAGCCATACGGATTTTTTCACCGCTTCTTCTTCTTTAATTGGTATGATGTGTTTAGCGTATGAATTTGTGATAAGCAGATTGTGCTTGCCGTCGCAGACAAGGATCCCCTGCGCTATGGAATCCAAAACATTTTCTAAAAGATTTACGCCGTCCAAAGCGCTGAGTATTAATTCTTTCGCCGTATCCTGCGAAAGCCTGTCGAATTTTGTAAGCGTTTTGCTTATAAAATGATTTATCACTTTTCCCCAAACCGCGCGATTTTACGCCGTAATTTTAGAAGCCGCGTAAAACAACACGGCCAAACGTCTTGTTTTCGCGCCGCTATTTAAGCGCTCGCGCCCTTTTAAAATAAGACCATCTTAGAATATGGCGCTATTTTTAAAAATTCTTTTGCATAAAATTGGAATTTAGGGGCCTTAAAGAAATGAGCGCGAAAGCGCCGTCAATTCTTTAAAGTCTCTTATTGCCGGAATTTCTTGGATTGACTATAGCAAAAAAAACTTGTACTGTCTATTTATGAAAACCGGCGGGGGTGATTTTAAAAAATCATTCCGTTATTTAGATGTTATAACAGCTTCTTTTACAGCCTGCCTTATTATAAGCAATGTGGCTTCCAGCGCTAAAATCGTAAGTTTGGGCGTCTCGCTCTTTGGAACGCCGCTTGTTTTTGACGGCGGAACGCTTCTTTTCCCTATTTCTTACATTTTTGGAGACATTCTTACAGAAGTTTACGGTTTTAAGGCGTCCCGCAGAGTTATTTGGATAGGCTTCGCCGGGCTCTCGCTTTCTTCCGCGTTCTTTTTTCTTTTGGGCCTGGCTCCCGGCGAAAGCGAATGGCTTTCTTACGCGGGGGAGGGTGCTTACGGCGCTATTTTGGGCGGAATTTCATCTGGCGGTATAGTTATAGCGAGTTTAGCCGGATATTTCGCCGGAGAATTTTCCAATTCGGTTTTGCTTTCCCGCCTTAAAGTAATTATGAACGGGCGGTTTCTTTTTGTTCGCGCAATAGGAAGCACTCTTATAGGCGAATTTCTGGATACTTTGATTTTTGTTTCCATAGCCTGCCTCGCCGGAGTGTTTAGCCCGTCTGTCTTCGTTTCGCTTCTTTTTACAAACTATATTTTAAAGTGCGCGGTGGAAGCCGCGCTTACGCCGGTTACTTGTTTTGTTTGCGCCCGTTTAAAATCCGCCGAAAATTCCGACGCCTACGATCGCGGCGTGCGGTATATGCCGGTTTAAATCGGGTTCGTCCATCATGTAGGCGCGTTATGGGCAAATTTCATTGAAAAACGCATTTTCGCGGCCTTTAGGCTAGGAAAATGCAAGGCCCGTCAGCAAAACAGCCGGCTTTGCGGACGGACGCTAAATCATTGATTTACGACTTTTGGCGGCTTTGCGTATTTTGGCGGCGCTTTAAGTTTAAAACGCCCTTAAAATAAAAAACGTTAGAACTTTGCCGCGCAAGGCTTGAAGCCGGCGCGGTTTGATTAAATGACAGGTTGCTCAGAAACTGAAGTTTCTGTAAGCCGGGCCGGGCTTGTACGGCTTGGCCGGCGGCCGCTAAAAAACAGCAGGGCGCGGAGTTTTTTGCAAGACTTGTCCCATGCGGCTTCCGGGCCGCCTGAAATAAGCGCAATCAAAATCAAATGACTGAATTAAAAAAGGCGGCGGAACCGCCTGAAATTTTTGAATCCTTTAGCGGCGCACGGCGGCTGGGTTTTTTAACCATGAAGGCGTTGAAAGACCAGGGGCGCGGGGTGGCGGGAACTTTTTGCTCGTATGTGCCTGTGGAATTATTTATGGCGGCGGGCGTTGTTTACGTGGGCCTTTGTTCCGGTTCTGAAGAAACGATACCGGACGCGGAAACGGTTTTGCCCCGCAATATATGCCCGCTTATTAAAGCGAGCTACGGTTACGCGCTTACCGGAAAATGCCCGTATATGTATTTTTCTGACTTAGTCGTGGGCGAGACGACCTGCGATGGTAAAATTAAGATGTACGAACACCTGGGCGAAATAAAAGACGTCTATGTCATGGAGCTTCCTAAAACCAGGCGCGATGATAAAGGGGCTTCTTTTTGGCTTTCCGAGATACATCTTTTAAAGCAAAAAATCGAAGAAAAATTCGCCGTTAAAATAACGGATGAAAATTTGCGTCTGGCTATACGCGCGCGCAATCAGGAAAGGGCCCTTTTAAAAGAGCTTTACGAGCTTTCGGTTTTGGACCCGCCTCCGGTTACAGGCTTACAGCAACTGCAAATCCTGTACGGCTCGCAATTTAAGTTTGACCACGAAGAAAAAATCAAAGAACTGCGGGCGGCTGTAGACGGGATAAAGGCGGAATACGAGCGCGGAAGCCGCCCAGTTCCGCCGGGGGCCAAACGCATAGTCCTTACAGGCTGCCCTATAGGCGGGGCTACGGAAAAGGTTGTGCGCGTTATCGAAGAAGCGGGCGGCGTGGTTGTGGTTTACGAAAACTGCACCGGAGCCAAACAGTACGACCGCCAGGTTTGCGAAGAAGGCGACCCTTACAAGGCCCTTTGCGATTATTACCTTAACATAGGTTGCAGCGTTATGAGCCCGAATCCCGCCCGCCTTGAACTTTTGGGCCGCCTTTGCGATCAGTTTTCCGCCTGCGCGGTTATAGAGATGACCTTGCAGTCCTGCCACACCTACCAAATTGAGACGCGGACTGTGCGGCGTTTTCTTAAAGAACGGGGGACGCCTTTTTTATCGCTGGAAACTGATTATTCCGCCGGCGACGTCCAGCAGTTAAAGACGCGAACCGGCGCCTTTATCGAGATGCTGTAAAATGGCCGCCGGCTTTCCCGCCGCTCATGAGCCTTCCGGCGCGGACGGCGTGTTTTCTTGCGGAATAGATTGCGGCTCCTCGTACTGTAAAGGCGCTCTTTTGCGAAACGGGGCCGTCCTAGCCCTTTCCTGCCGGCCTTCAGGCTGGAACATGGAAGAAAACTCCCGCCTTGTTTTAGAGGAGCTTTTCGGCTTCCAACGCCTTCCATTCAACCGCTTGGCTGTAAAAATCGCCGTTACAGGATACGGGCGCGAAAAAGCGGCCCTCGCGATTTCCGCGCTTCACGGGCGCGGATGCGGGACGCTCACCGAAATAAGCGCCCACGCCTTAGGCGCCTGCTCCCTTAGCCCAGGCGCGCGCACTGTAATAGACGCGGGAGGCCAGGACTGCAAAGTTATAGCGGTGGAAGACGGGCGGGTTTTGGATTTTTTAATGAACGATAAATGCGCCGCCGGCTCAGGCCGTTTTTTGCAGGCGGCGGCTTTACGGCTGGAAGCGGACGCGGCGGACTGGGAGCTTATGCTGTCTTGCGGGAAAGAAGCGCGTATAAACAGCGTTTGCGCGGTGTTTGCGGAGAGTGAAATTATAGGTTTGCTCGCCTGCGGCGCCAGGCGCGAGGACGTCTTGTTTGGCGCCGCCGCTTCCGTATGCAGACGCATAGCCTCCCTGGCCCGCGGCCTGCCGGTTAAGGAGCCTGCCGTTTTGTGCGGCGGCCTCTCCCAAAGCCCCGCCTTTTGCCGCATCCTGTCGGGCGTTCTGGGCGTGGAAGTCCAAGCCGTCCCAAACGGCCGGTGGGCGGGAGCCGCCGGCGCCGCTATTTTCGCCGCATCCCAAGCCGCGCTTTAATCAAATCCCCTTTTTAACGCGCCTGTGAAAAAGGCCGCGCTTTCATTCCCGCCGGCAAAACAAAAAAAATACTTGACCGCTCCCATAATCAGAGAATAAACTATTTATTATACAGGATTGTTACCGGACTTTAGTCCGCGCATGACCTAAATTGACGGAGAATGTTTTCAACAGCTTTTTCCGCCGGTTTAGGTCTTTTTTTTTGCCGTTCCAATTTTACGGCTGGAATGTTATCGGCGCGCCCGCCTCCTCATTTAAATTTTACGCGCCTTATGCGCTCCTGCGCGGCGCGGTCAAGGCTAAAAAATACGGACTAACGCAACCAGGTTGACAAAAAAAATCTTTGCTTTAACGAGGAGTAATTATGGCGGATTACAAAAAGCTGGCGTTGTCTATACTGGAAAATGTCGGCGGAAAAAAGAATGTGTCTTTTGTCACGCATTGCGCGACGCGGTTGCGGTTTAATTTGAAAGATGAAAAAAAGGCGGACGCTTCCGCGTTAAAAAGCGCCCAGGGCGTTATAGGCGTGGTGGCGCAGGGCGGGCAGTATCAAGTGGTGATTGGCGCCGAGGTTTCCAACGTGTACCGCGAACTTACGGCGCTTGGCGATTTTTCTGGAGAGGGCGGCGCAACGTCTAACGGCGCCGGGAAAAAGAGCGTGATTAACGCGATTTTTGACACTGTTTCAGGCATATTCACTCCGTTTCTACCCGCTTTATCAGGAGCCGGCATGATTAAAGCCGTGATGGCGCTTTTAGTCGCGTTCAAAATTATAAGCGCTTCATCGCAATTGTACGCGGTGTTGAATTTTATAGCGGACGCGGCTTTTTATTTTATGCCGGTTTTGCTCGCTTATTCATCGGCGCAAAAGTTTAAGGCGAATCCGTATTTGGCGATGACGCTGGGCGGCGTACTGTTGCATCCGGCCTTTGCCTCCATGGTTGCGGCGGCCAGGTCAGGCGGGGATCCGCTTACCTTTATCGGCGTCCCTATAGGGCTTATCAGCTACGGTTCATCGGTTGTGCCTATTATTCTCAGCGTGTGGGGTATGTCGTATGTACAGCGTTTCGCCGAAAAGATTTCGCCAAAAATAGTGAAATTTTTCACCGTGCCGCTCATCACGTTGCTTATAACCGCGCCGCTCATGCTTACCTTTATCGGGCCTTTGGGTAATTTCATTGGCGTGGGAATCGCCGGAGGCGTTCAATTTTTAAACACGCGGGTGGGTTGGCTCACCCCCATGATTATAGGCGCTTTTTCGCCGCTTTTGGTCATGGGCGGTATGCATTACGCGCTGGTTCCCATAGGCGCGATGAACATAGCTTCGCTTGGTTTTGACACGCTGGTAGGGCCGGGTATGCTGGGCTCGAATATCGCGCAGGGCGGCGCGGCGCTCGCGGTCGCCTTCAAAACAAAAAACGCCGCTTTAAAACAGCTCGCCTCGTCCGCCGGCGTCACCGCGCTCTGCGGCATAACCGAACCGGCCATGTACGGCGTTACGCTCAGGCTTAAACGCCCGCTTTACGCGGTTTTGATTTCGGGCGGCGTTTCCGCGCTGTTTGCGGGAATTTTCGGTGTGCGCCGTTTTATGAGCGGGTCTCCCGGCCTTCTTACATTGCCCGCTTATTTGGGCGAACCGCTCGCCAACTTTGTGTTTGCGGTGATAACCTGCGTTATTTCAGCGATTTTAGCCTTTACGTTGACGCTGGTCTTTGGATTTGAAGACCCTAAAGATGAGGCCGCTGGAGGAGGGGCGGCGCGGAAGGCGGCTTCGGAGCCGGAGGTTAAAAGCGGCGTTATAGCAAGCCCGCTTACAGGATATCTTGCGCCGCTTAAAAATGTAAAAGACGAGGCTTTCGCGTCCGGCGCGCTGGGCGCGGGGGTCGCCGTGACGCCTGAGTCCGGCGTTCTTGTTTCCCCTGTTTCCGGCGTAGTTGACAGCATTACAGACGCTAAACACGCCGTAAACATTATAGCCGACAACGGCGCGGAAATCTTGATGCACATAGGCATGGACACTGCCGGCCTTAATGGGAAGCCTTTTACGGTCAAAGTAACGGAAGGGCGGCGGGTGAAAACCGGCGACGTTCTGGTTGAATTCGATATTCAGGCTATAAAAGACGCCGGCCTTGACGTTATAACGCCAATAGTCGTCGCGAACAGCGGCGTTTTCAAAAGCGTTAAGATTGCGCAAGGCGGGCGAATATCTCAAGGGGAAGAACTAATCACGCTTACAATATAAGGCCGCTTTTTAAGGAATTTAATTTTACATGGCTTTAACGGCGCATTGTAGATATTTTTAATTTTGGCGCATTTTCACCCGCCTGCGGCGGGTGAAAACCGGGCTATCCGCTATAATTTGGCCGCTTTAGCGGCCAAATTCCGCTCCTATCCCTTGCGCTTTCTCTAGCGGCGCCGCTTCCGGCCAACATAGGCGCCGGCTAGCGCCCCGGTTACCGCTGGGGGCTCCGCCCCCAAGCCCCCCGCTGGGAGGCCGAGGCCTCCCAGACCCACCAAAAGTTTGCGGCGCCGCTTTGTTTCAAGCGGGCTTTTCATTGCCGGGCGCGTTTTTCGCGGCGCTACGCCCCGCAAAAAACGCCGCGCCCGCTTTCCAGCGGCGCCCGGCGGCTTCCGCCGCCGGTTTTTCGCCTTGGTTGCCGCTTGGGGGCTCCGCCCCCAGCCCCCGCTGTGCGCGAGTGCGCGCGAAACATTGAGCGCGTCCCGCCATTATCAGGCGGCCCAGCGTGGGGCGCGATAACGGCCCGCGCCGTAGAGAAAGCGGCCGGCCCCGCTGGGCGCGAGTGCGCGCGAAACATTGAGCGCGTCCCGCCATTATCAGGCGGCCCAGCGTGGGGCCCGATAATGGCCCCCGCCGTAGAGAAAGCGACCGGCCCCGCTGGGAGGCCGCAGCCTCCCAGACCCACCGAAAGTTTGCGGCGGCGCTTTGTTTCAAGCGGGCTTTTTCATTGCCGGGCGCGTTTTTCGCGGCGCTACGCCCCGCAAAAAACCGCCGCTCCCGCTCCAATTCCGCGTCCGCTTTCCAGCGGCGCCCGGCGGCGGGCTTTTTCATCGCGCGCCGCCCTAATAAATTTGAATTTTTGTTGACAAAAGTCAGGAAGAACCGTAGAATTACTGTAACTATATCAAGTCAAGGTTGTTTAATGATTTTTTTAAAGTTGAAGGTTAAAATATTTTTTGCGGCGGCTTGTTTTGCGCTCATCTTTTCAGCCTGCGGCGGCCCGCCCATTCCTCTTGTGGACGATGACGCCCCGCCGTCCGCGCTTTCTTCCGGCGGCGGCGGAGATAAAAATGACGGCGGAAACGGCGCCGGCAATCAGCCGGAAACATTCGGGGAAGACGCGCCCGCCTCAATTCCGCCGCCAACACTTGCAATGGAGCCTGTTCTGGTAAGCGCCAGGGAAGCCCTCGCGCTTTTGCATCTGGATGAACATCCTGTGTTGGATGCGCAGGAAGTTGCTGTTGTTGTGGAAGACTTTCTTTCCGGCTTGGCGGAAGCAACCGGTATGGCCGGCGTTCCCGTCATCACGGAAGTTGCGGCGCATACAATAACGATAGATTCAGGTTTTGCGGTAAAATCTTCGGATTCTGGCGCTGAAACGGCTCCAGCATCATCGGAATTGCCGTTCTACCGGTATACGGTCGTAGACTCAGCCGGAACGGAAGGCTCCGTAATCGCTTCCGGCGATAAAAGAATCGGCGGCGTCCAAAATGAATACTACTGTTACGGAAATCACAACGTATGAGTGGTTTGATTTATTTCATTGGTTTCCTAAAACAGAGATTGTTATCGAAACTAGAACCGAAAACGGCCACTTATGGGTTATTGACGACTATATGCTAACCCTTACTTGCGACGGAAAAATGATTCGGCCGGTGTATCTTGTTCATTGCAACCTTGGCTGGGGCGGGCGCAAAAACGGCTGGTATGTGGACGGGATTTTTGACGCAAGGGAAGGAACAATGATTGACGACGGGCCGCGCCGCGAACCCCCCGGCATATTGTTTTCAAAAAGCACAATTGGGACGGAACGTGTTTATAAGTACAATATAAGAATAATTCCCTTTTTAAAGCCTAACCGCAATTAATCGCGCAAGGAGTTGTATACGAAATTTTCCGGTTGCGCCGTTTTATCAGGCGTCTGTTTTCTGTTATCCTCTTGTTGGCTTAACCCTGAAGCCGAAGTTGTTAGAGAGGCCTTTAGATTTGATCAGGAGCGGTTTGACCGTGAACGCGCCGCATGGAATGCGGCGGGTATAAAAAATTACCGGTTTGATGTGCATGTCGACGGCTTAGGCGCTTTTTCAATAATCCGTTATTTTATCGAGAACGGGTCGTTTAAAAACCGTGTATTTATAAAATTAGGTAGTATTGATCATTCTAATCCTGGTTTTACCACGATACCGGAATTTTACGCCAAAATAGAACGCTTCGTCCAGGAGAAGCGGAAAGAATATGAGGGCTTAAACCCGGATTATGAGCGTTACTTAATAGATGTTGAATACAACTCGGAATATCATTTTCCTATAAAAGAGGAAGTTTATATTTTTTCATCGCGCGGCGACATTGTCGGTTCCGGCATAACATACGCCGTCAAAGATTTTGAGCCCATGTAGACGTTGCCGTTACATGGCGGAACTTCTTTTTTAAAGCCTAACCGCAATTAGCGGCGGCAAGGAGTTGTATACGAAATTTTCTGGTTGCGCCGTTTTATCAGGCGCCTGTTTTCTGTTATCCTCTTGTTGGCTTAACCCTGAAGCCGAAGTTGAAGTTGTTGAATTTGACCAGGAGCGGTTTGACCGTGAACGCGCCGCGTGGAATGCGGCGGGTATAAAAAATTACCGGTTTGATGTGCATATAGACGCCTTCGGCGACTTTCCAATAATCCGTTATTTTATCGAGAACGGGTCGTTTAAAAATCGTGTGTTTATAGAATTTAGTGAAAATGATTATTTTAATGATTATTCTTTTAATCTTGTGGGTTTTACCACGATACCGGAATTTTACGCCGAAATAGAACGCTCCGTCCAGGAGAAAGCGGAAAGAATATGAAGGGGCGGATCCGGATGAGGTGCGGGTTTCAATATATGTTGATTACAATACGGAACATCATTTCCCCATATCAACGCACGTTTCCGAAGCATATAGGACTGGCGATAACAAATTTTCAACTCCTATTGGCGACAGAATAAATGTTTACGTCAAAGATTTTGAGCGGATGAATTAGCGTAAAGACAAAACCGCTCGCGTTTGATAAACAAATTCGCGCATAAAAACGCCGCGTGTTTTCGTTTTAGCCAATGCGCTCCCGCGCGGGCTCGGGCGCCCTTTTCCCTCGTTGCTGTTGGCTGTGAGCGCCGCAAATACGCGCATTTTTTGTTGACAAAAGTCAGGGCGGGCCGTACAATGAATGTAACGCGATAAAATCTAGACTGTTTTAAGAAGTTTTTGACGCTTTGGGGCGTGGATTCTTCTTTATTACAAAGAATTTAAGGGGGTTACAATGGCAAATTTGTCGCTAAAATCGGGGCGTATATATTTTCAGCGCCACTGGATGCTTTACGCAATGCTTTTATTGCCTATGGCGTTTTTCATTTTGTTTCGTTACGTTCCAATGACGAATATTGTAATTGCGTTCAAAGATTACAATATGTTCAAAGGCGTTTGGGCTTCAGAGTGGACCGGCCTAAAATGGTTTAACGAGGCTTTTAGTTCGCCGGATTTTTACAACGTATTGCGTAACACGATAGTGCTGAACGTTTTGGATTTGGTTGTTGGTTTTCCAGCCCCAATTATTTTGGCGATTCTTTTAAACGAACTTAAATTCAATATTTTCAAGCGTTTCACCCAAACCGTAGTTTACATGCCGCACTTTCTTTCTTGGATCATCATAGCCGGCATAGCGATGAAGCTTTTGGCTCCCGGCGCCGGCATCGTCAATCTTTTGCTTATAAAACTGGGGATAGGCCCGGTCAACTTCCTTATGGAGCCTGGTTTGTGGGTCGGCACTTATGTTTCTTTCGGCATTTGGAAAGAAGTAGGGTGGGGGACCATCATTTACCTTGCGGCTATAACCGGAATTAGCCCTGAGTTGTACGAAGCCGCCGAAGTGGACGGCGCCGGGCGTTTCCGCCAGATATGGCATATAACTCTTCCCGGTATACGTTCCACGATTATCGTTTTGCTTATTATGAACCTCGGGCGCATTTTGGGCAGCGAATTCGACAGGCCTTACACTATGGCGAACAGTCTTGTTATGTCGGTTGCGGACGTAATCAGCACCATGGTGTACCGTGTCGGCATTCGTTCTTTCCAATTCTCATATACGGCGGCCATAGGTCTTTTCCAGTCGGTTATTTGCGTCATATTCCTGGTTGCGGCTAACGCTATGGCCAAGAAGTTCGGCGAGCGCGGTATTTGGTAAAAGGGGGCTTTAAGTGATTAAATCAGTTGGTTCAAAAGTTATAGATTGGGTTTTTGCGTTTATATGTTTAATTGTGGTGCTTATTTGTTTTCTGCCTATTATGAACGTATTTGCGCAGAGTTTAAGCTCGCCGCTTGCGATTGTAAGCCGGCGTGTGGCGTTTTGGCCTGTAGAGCCTACTTTAGACGCTTATAGGTATGTTTTCGGCGATCCTACTTTCTCCAGGTCTATGATATGGACCGCCATTCTCACCGTTATTTGCACGTTGTTTTCACTCGCGATGACTATTCTTTGCGCTTATCCTTTAATTTACGATACGCTTAAAGGTTCCAAGCTTATAAATACGCTTATAATATTTACAATGTATTTTAGCGCGGGAACGATACCGAACTACATTTTAATTAAAGATTTAGGGCTTTTGAACAACCCGCTTGTTCTTATTATTCCAGGTTGTCTTTCGGTGTTCAACATGATAATTCTTCGCAGTTTCTTTTACGGCGTTCCGGTTAGCTTGCGCGAATCCGCCGAATTGGACGGCGCGAATCCGTTTTCTGTATTGATTAACGTGTATTTGCCGCTTTCGGCTCCCGTAATGGCTACTTTGGCTTTATTCTACGCGGTTGGGCGCTGGAACGGATTCTCCGACGCTCTTTTGTACCTGACGCAACCTGACTTTTTCCCCATTCAGCTAAAATTGTACAACATAATCAACAACTTCTCTTCAATTGAAGTCGCGGCTCAGGAAGGCATTTCCGGCGGAGTTCCGGCTGCGGGCGAGGGCATGAAGGCCGCCGCGGTTATGATAGCTACGATACCGATAGTTATGGTTTATCCGTGGCTGCAACGCTTCTTTATCAAAGGTGTAAGCATAGGGGCTGTAAAAGGCTAACCCTGTCGCCGGCGCCATTTTCCCGCCGCGCTAAAGCGGCGGAAAATGAGCTTCCTTGCGCGGCCTAATCGCGGCGTTTTAACCCCCGGATTAGGCCGTTGAGCGCCACCCCCGTCTGCAAAGTATATTCGAGGCTTGCGCTTGTTTTCGTTCTAAGCGCGGTTCCGGCGCAATTTTCAAACCTTTTTAGAGAAACCGGAATTTGGCGTTTAAAGCCAGTTTTTAAGTGTATGGCGCGGTTTTCGCGTTTATTTTGGTTTTTTATAACTAATTACAAGGAGTGTTTATGCGAACTAAGAAATTGCTGCTTGTCGCTCTTTCGGCGATTTTAAGCTTTTGTATGCTTACCGCTTGCGGTAAGAAAAAAAGCGGCAAAAGTGGTGGAGTAGCGGAGATTACTGTGGAAATCTTCGACCGCGGAACGGACGGCGGTAAATCGAATCCGACAAAAAACAACTGGACGGATTGGATTCAGAAAAAACTTTTGGAAGACGAAAACATAAAAGTTACGTTTATTCCAATTTCCCGCTGGGACGAACACACCGCTCTTAACAACCTTATGGCGGCTGGCACGGCTCCCGACGTCTGTGTGTCCTATTCCGCTGAACTTATAACTATGTACAGCGATTTAGGCGGCCTTTTCGATATGTCTCCTTATACGGAAACCACTCTTAAAGACCTTAAAGCGTTTTTGGGCGAAGACGCGGCTCTTCCGGGCCAGGATTTCATTTACAGAAACCGCAACAAGGAAACCGGAGCCATATACTCCCTCCCTTCGCGCCGCATGAACACCGCCCGGCTGAACCTTTTTATCAGAAAAGATTGGCTGGATAAACTTGGGCTTCCTTTACCGAAAAATCAGGATGAATATTTTAACGCGCTCGTAGCCTTCAAAGAAAAAGATCCTGGGAATGTTGGAAAAGACAAAGTTATACCGTTTTCTTTAACTTTTGACACGCGCTGGACGGCCGGCACAATAGCCGAATCGTTTATAGACCCCACGCTTACGCCGAAAGACCGCTGGGTTAACACGGTTATAGACCGCTACTTCTTCCTCCCGGGTTACAAAGAAGGCTTTCGTTTCCTGAACAAGATGTATAACGCCGGCCTTGTGGATCGCGACTTCCCGCTGTACAAAAGCGATGATGATATGTTCAACCAGGTGAAAACCGGCGTTGTTGGCTCTATCTGTCATAACTGGGACCACATTTACCGTGAAAGCGTAGGCGCCCTCACCGACCTTAAAAAGCTTGTTCCGGACGCCGACTTGGTTCCGATTGACGCTATGGTTAGCTCGGACGGAATCACGCATAAAATTTCCTACGACCCGGCGGGCGTAAACTATTTTATACCGGTAACCGCGAAAGATCCCGATGCGGCTATGCGTTACATCAATTGGCTTTCCCGCTTCGAGAACTACAACTTCCTGCAAATAGGTCCGGCTGGCGAAACTCACGAAGTGGTGGACGGAGTGCCTAAGATTAAGGCCGGAAAAGGTTTGTGGATACAGAACAGCGCCCAGAACATAGACTACACCATCATTATGAACGGCTTGGACTTAGGCGATCCTGAGCTTACTTCAAGGGCGTTGGCCAACGCTTATCCCTGGCCCGCGGAAGTTATTATGAACGCCTACGACATCGCTCTTAATAACGCAAACCCCGGCCCCGTTGTTCCCGTGTCTTTGAACGCGGCGGGCCCCGTAATGCAGACGCTGGTGGAAAAAAGCGGTAAACTCGCCGCGGAGGCTATTACAGCCAAAAACAACGACTTTGACCGCATTTGGGAAGCCGGCATAAAGGATATGCTTAACGCCGGAGCTCAGGCTATAATAAATGAACGGGAGCAAAAATATTTTGAGCCCTAACCTGTAAGGTCTGGAATATTTGGCGGTGAATCAGGGGCGGTTTTCCCGTTCCTGATTCACATAAAGACGCCATGTTTTAAGCTTAAGTTAAAGGCGGCGGACGCTCCTTTTCCTTTAGGGAAGGGCCTGTGTGTTCGCCGTCTTTTTAATTTTTTGGATGTTTAATGCTAGGTTTTATAATTAGAAAAACATTTTACGATTTATGGGACAATTTTCTTAACGTCGTTATTTTAAATTTGGCTTTTATGCTTTTGTGGGCGGGTTTGTTTTACTTGCCAGGAGCTGTGGGCGCGGTTTTGCCGGCGGCCCCTCTTACTGTTTTCTGCCGTCTTGTTTTTATTTTTTTGTTGTCCGCCTACGCTTCGGTTTTGGCGCGAGTGTTAAACCCGGTAGCCGATTACGGCGTCTTTAAGTTTGAATCGTTTTTAGAGGCTGTAAAAAAATCCCTGCCGGCGGCGCTTTCTCTTACTGTTTTTGTTTTTTTATTTTTTTTATTTTTACAAATTATAATACCGTTTTACGCCGCTATAGGCGGGTTTTTCGGCAGTTTTTTAAGCGCTACTGTTTTTTGGATATTTTTGGCGTTATGCCTGGCCGTCCAATTTTTACCCGCCGTTTTCGCCAGGCAAGAAGCTGGAGTTAAACCGCTTCTAAAAGAAACTATATTTTTTTTTATAGACAATCCTTTTTTTGGTTTGAATATACTTGTTGTAAGTTTGTGCGCTCTGGTTCTTTCGATAGTTTTCGCGTTTATGTGGCCCGGCCCAGCCGGTATAATCCTTTTATGGACGGAAGCATACAGGATACGCGCCTTAAAATATGAGTGGATACGTGAACAAATAGAAAAAAATCCAGGTTTTAGACTCACTCGTAAAGTAAAAATCCCCTGGGAAGCTATTTTGCTGGAAGAACGTGAAATAACCGGAAAACGCTCCCTGCGTCAAATGATATTTCCATGGAAGCAAAAATAATACGCTTGAAAAAGATTGGCCGCGCATAGCGGCTGTAGAAGTTTGCGTTTTTTAGCAATGGTTTTCCGGTTAAGAATTACGTGATTCGTTGAATTTTCGGTTGTTTTTATTTTTGCTATTCTTCAAAAGACGCTATTTTTTCTATGGGGTTGCGAAGCCAGTGCATATCCGCCGGGCTTGCGTCAGGCGCCGTATAGCCCATTACCAGCAGAGCCGCCGGTATTAGGCTTTCGCTCAGGTTAAAGTTTTTACGCAGGATTTGCGGGTCAAAATGCATCACCCATGTGGAGCCTACGCCTAACTCCCAGGCGCGAAACATCATTTGGCAGGCGGCTATGCTTGCGTCTACAAGCCCGCTGTTTTCGCCGTCGAATTTACGCACCCAAGAGGCGGTTTTGTCGTAGCAGACTATTAAAACAAGCGGGGCTCCAAAACGGCAAGGCGTACAGGCGTCTATTTTTGACAGCCCTTCTTTTTTAGAAACCACTATAATGCGTTGCGGTTGTTTGTTTCCCGCCGTAGGCGCGTTTCTTCCGGCCTCTAAAATAGAGCCGGCGTCGCTGTTTTTTACGGGAACGTCTTGAAATTTGCGCACTGAATACCGTTTTGTTAAAATATCTTTAAAATCCATTTTTAATAAAACTCCTAACGCCGGCAGGCCGGCGTCAAAGGCGCTTGAGGATAAGTCTTGCGCCCATGACGCCGCGCCAAAACGCGCTTTAAGCCGGCGTTTTTAGGCGCCGCTATTGCGAAGCGCCGCCTGAGCTCCGGCCAGACGCGCTATAGGGATGCGGAATGGCGAGCAGGAGACGTAATTTAGACCGGCGCGGTAACAAAAATCTATGGTTTTTGGGTCTCCGCCGTGTTCGCCGCAGACGCCGGCTTTTAGCAAAGGCTTAACCGCGCGGCCTTCTTTTATGGCGTAACGCATAAGCGCTCCGACGCCGTTTTCATCTATGGTTTTAAACGGGTCCGCTTCCAGCACGTTTTTTTCCAGATAGGCCGGAACAAAAGATTCCGCGTCGTCCCTGCTGAACGCAAACGTCATTTGGGTTAGGTCGTTGGTGCCGAAACTGTAAAAATCAGCGTATTGGGCTATTCTGGCTGATGTAACAGCCGCGCGCGGGGCTTCTATCATTGTGCCTATGCGGATTGGAATTTTGCAAAGCGTTTTTTCCATAACACGTTTAAATACGGATTCCACAAGCGGCCTTATAAATTTGAGTTCGCGGCTGCTTATTACTATTGGTATCATAATTTCGGGGTGCACGTCTATTTTCTTTTTTACACATTCCGCCGCGGCCAGGGCTATAGCTTCAACCTGAGTTTCGTATATTTCGGGGTAAGTTATCGCAAGCCGGCAGCCTCTGTGGCCCAGCATTGGGTTGGCTTCGCGTAATTTTTCTATTTTGGGTGAAAGCGACTTTGGCGGAACCCCTAAATATTCGGCGAGTTCTTCTATTTCTTCTTTTGTGTGCGGTAAAAATTCATGAAGCGGCGGGTCTAAAAGCCTTATGGTTACGGGTTTGCCGTTCATAGCTTTGAATATGCCGGCGAAATCTTTTTTTTGCAGCGGAAGTATTTTTTTTAACGCCGCTTTTCGTTCTTCTGTAGTGTCGGAAAGTATCATTGCGCGGAAAAAAATAAGTTTTTCTTTGTCGAAGAACATGTGTTCCGTCCGGCAAAGCCCTACGCCGTCCGCTCCGAATTCAATAGCGCGTTTAGCGTCTTCCGGTCTTTCGGCGTTGGCCCGTATTTTAAAGCCTTCCACATCCCCGCGTTTTGTTTTGGCGCGGATTTCATCGCACCAGAGCAAAAATGTTTTTAGTTCCGGTGAAATTTTTGTGGGCGAGAATAGCGGCAATTGTTCACCGTAAACTTCGCCTGTGGAGCCGTCTATTGTAAGAAAGTCGCCTTCTTTAAAAACTTTTTTGCCTATAATTAATTTTTTTCCCTGCACCACCGCTTCGCTGGCGCCGGCTACGCAAGGAGTCCCCATGCCGCGAGCCACAACAGCGGCGTGGCTGGTCATTCCTCCGGTGGAGGTGAGCACGCCCTGCGAGGCCGCCATGCCGTTTATGTCTTCCGGGCTTGTTTCCTGGCGAACAAGCAACACTTTTTCACCCGCTTTGCGCAATTCTTCCGCGTCTTTCGCGTTAAACACTATTTTACCGCAAGCCGCGCCGGGGGAGGCGTTAAGCCCGCGGGTTATGGGCCGCGCCTTTTTTCTGGCCGCCAATTCTATTCTAGGATGCAGAAGCTGATCTATGTGGGAGCTTTCCACGCGCAAAACCGCCGTGTTTTTGTCTATGACGCCTTCTTTCACCATGTCCAACGCTATTTTTACCGCCGCTTCTCCGGCTCTTTTGCCGTTTCTTGTTTGCAAAATATATAATTTACCCTGCTGTATGGTGAATTCTATGTCTTGCATATCCTTAAAATGGTTTTCCAGCATATCTTTAATCGAGACGAGCTCTTTGTAGATGAGCGGAAGCTTTTTTTCGAGCGTCGTTATTTTTTGCGGCGTTCTGATTCCGGCCACCACGTCTTCGCCCTGCGCGTTCATTAAATATTCGCCGTAGAATTTTTTTTCGCCTGTGGAAGGGTCGCGGCTAAAACAAACGCCCGTGCCGGAATCCTCGCCCCAGTTGCCGAACACCATTGATTGTACGTTTACCGCGGTTCCTTTTAGCCCTGTTATTGAATTTAATTCACGGTATCTTACGGCTCTTTCGTTGCCCCACGAACCGAAAACCGCCGTTATAGCCCCCCACATTTGATCTATAGGGTTTTGAGGGAATTCTATTTTTTTAGCTTTTTTAATAATTTTTTTATATTCGTTTACCAGAGTTTGAAGGTCGTTTGATGTAAGTTCAGTGTCCAGTTCAATTTTTTTTCCGGTTTTTAATAATTTTATCGCGTTTTCAAATTCGCCCGCCGCCACTCCCATGACAACTTCGCCGTACATTTGGATAAGCCGTCTGTACGAGTCCCAGGCGAACCGCGTGTTGCCGGTTTTCGCGGCCAGCCCTTCAACGGATTTATCGTTAAGCCCAAGGTTTAAGATGGTGTCCATCATGCCGGGCATAGAAACCGCCGCGCCGGAACGCACCGAAACAAGAAGCGGGTCTGACGGGTCGCCAAGCCTTTTGCCGGTTAGTTTTTCTAAACGGCTTAAATTGACCGCCGCTTCGTCTTTGAAATCTTTTGTGTATTTTTCGCCGTTTGCGTAATATTCCGAGCAAACTTCCGTGGAAATTGTAAAACCGGGGGGAACGGGAACGCCGAGATTAGTCATTTCGGCTAAATTAGCGCCTTTACCGCCTAGTATGTCTTTCATTTTCGCGTTTCCTTCGGCTTGTCCTTCGCCGAAAAAATAAACTTTTTTAGAATCCATATAAACCCTCCAAATAATACTCGCATTTTAGACTCAAAAACGGAATATGACTAGCCTTTTTTTAAGGTTACAAGCCGTATTTTCGCCTGTTTTAGGGCTTTTAGCGAAAAAACGGCAAAAAGACGGCGTTTAATTTTCGCCGCTTAATGGGCGTCTTCCGGGCCGCAAACTCCTTGACTATTATGAAAAATGAGCGCTATAAGAAGTTGTCCCCAAAAACTAAAATGCGTAGTTTTTGAACGGACGCCGCGGTTTTAAGACTCCCGCCTGGATTCCGGTAAAGCCGCGAAAATACATTTTTGGAGGAAATTTGTGGATAAAAAATACGCTGTATTTATTGACGGCGATAACATATCTTCTGAATATTTAGATATAGTAATGGCGGAAATAGCCAAAGACGGCGAAATACTGATTAAAAGGATATACGGCGATTGGACGACCACCAATATGAATTCCTGGAAAGATAAGGTTTTTAACACGCCGGTAAGAATATTCCAGCAATTCCGTTTCGGGCCAAACGCGACGGACAACAGCATAATAATGGACGCTATAGAATTAACGAATCAAAATAAAGACATCAACGCTTTTTGCATTGTATCTATAGACGCCGACTATTACAGTCTGGCGTTGAGACTTCGCGAAAACGGAAAATACGTCTTTGGAATAGGCAAAGAAAACTCAAAAGTTATTTGGCAGAATTCATGCAACAAATTTGTAAAAATAGAGAATATAGCCAAAGAAAAAGAGCTTGAAGGGCCGAAATTAGAGGAGCATAACAAGCTTCCCGTTTACAGGCAAAGCGGAAGTTTGGGTGAAATTATAGAATACGGCCTGGAAAATTCCAGAATTAACGACGACGGGTGGATAAGTTTTTCTGATTTTGGCGCTACGGTTAGATCCAAGTATCCAAGTTTTGATACGCGAACATATAATTACAAAAACTTGTTGCAATTGATTAAATCGCTCGCCACCACAATAGAAATTAAATCTGATAAAAGCTTCCCTCCGAATTACTGGTTGCGCCGGCTTTCCGGCCCGCCTGACGAGGCGTAACGGCGGCGCGCCGGCATCCCGCGAGTTTTTATTTGCGATTGAGAACGGGCGAAATGATTGACTTTCGCGCTGAAATTATTTATACTAAGATTCATAGTAATATTATGATGTTACTAGGAATTATTTATGAACGAGTGCGCTGTAAAGCGTAAGTTTATAGTTGCGTGATTGGGCGCGGCATAGTGGTCGTCTGTTTAAGGCGCGCGGAATAAGCAAAACGCCCGCTAAAATTTTTGGTGGGTCTGGGAGGCCTGGGCCTCCCAGCGGGGGGGGGGGGCGGAGCCCCCAGTTGCAAGCAAGGCGCGAGCCGTTATCGGCCCGTGCGCTTAAAGCGCAAGCGATTGGGGATTTGGCCGCTTTAGCGGGCAAATTATGCGGAAAGCGCGGTTTTCGCCGCAATGCGGCGAAAATGTGCGCCCGGCAATGAAGAACGCCGTTTGAAACAAAGCGGCGCCGCAAACTTTCGGTGGGTCTGGGAGGCCGAGGCCTCCCAGCGGGGGGTTGGGGGCGGAGCCCCCAACCGCAACCAAAACGCGAGCCGCTATCGGCCCCCGCGCCGCCTGGGTTGGCGGAACGCGCTCAAAGTATCGCGCGTACTCGCGCCCAGTGTGGCCGTCCGCTTTCTCTATGGCGGGGGCCTTTATCGGGCCCCACGCTGTGCCGCCTGATACGGCGGGACGCGCTCAAAGTTTCGCGCACACTCGCTCCCCAGCATGGCCTGTCGCTTTCTCTACGGCGTGGGCTTTTATCTGGCCCCCCGCTGTGCCGCCTGATACGGCGGGACGCGCTCAAAGTTTCGCGCACACTCGCTCCCCAGCGTGGCCTGTCGCTTTCTCTACGGCGTGGGCTTTTATCTGGCCCCCCGCTGAGCCGCCTGGGTTGGCGGGCCGCGCTCAAAGTATCGCGCGTACTCGCGCCCAGTGTGGCCGTCCGCTTTCTCTATGGCGTGGGCCTTTATCTGGCCCCCCGCTGAGCCGCCTGGGTTGGCGGGCCGCGCTCAAAGTATCGTGCGCACTCGCGCCCAGCGTGGCCTGTCGCCTTCTCTACGGCGTGGGCTTTTATCTGGCCCCCCGCTGAGCCGCCTGGGTTGGCGGGCCGCGCTCAAAGTATCGTGCGCACTCGCGCCCAGCGTGGCCGTCCGCATTCTCTGCGGCTGTGGCCGATATCGGGCCCCCCGCTCTACCGCCTGGGTTGGCGTGCCGCGCTCAAAGTTTCGCGCGCACTCGCGCCCAGCGTGGCCTTTCGCTTTTTCTACGGCTGGGGCCGTTATCTGGCCCCACGCTGTGCCGCCTGATATGGCTGGCCGCACTCAATGTTTCGCGCGCACTCGCTCCCAGCGGGGGGCCGTCCGCTTTCTCTACGGCGGGGGCTTTTATCTGGCCCCCCGCTGAGCCGCCTGGGTTGGCGGCTCAGCGCTCAAAGTATCGCGCGCACTCGCGCCCAGCGTGGCCTGTCGCCTTCTCTGCGGCTGGGGCCGTTATCTGGCCCCACGCTGTGCCGCCTGATATGGCTGGCCGCACTCAATGTTTCGCGCGCACTCGCTCCCAGCGGGGGGCCGTCCGCTTTTTCTACGGCGGGGGCTTTTATCGGGCCCCACGCTGGGCCGCCTGGGTTGGATGGCCGCGCTCAAAGTATCGCGCGCACTCGCGCCCAGCGTGGCCGTCCGCTTTCTCTACGGCGGGGGCTTTTATCTGGCCCCCCGCTGAGCCGCCTGGGTTGGCGGGCCGCGCTCAAAGTATCGTGCGCACTTGCGCCCAGCGGGGCCGGTCGCCTTCTCTACGGCTGGGGGCTCCGCCCCCACTCCCCCGCTGGGAGGCCAAGGCCTCCCAGACCCACCGAAAATTTGCGGCGCCGCCCCAGCCCACCGCCGGCCTGTTTTTAGCCCTATTCCGGCCCGCGCGGGGCCGCTTGCGGCGCCGCGCCTAAAGCGCGGTTTTCGCCGCTTTAGCGGCGAAAATGCGCCCATATCTGAAGAATAAAACATGGACGGCGGAAGAAACGGGAACGGGCGCGATTAGGGGGAGACTTACATCTTTTGCTTTGATACAATTTGCGGATGATTATACAAGGGGTTCTTTTTGATTTAGACGGTCTTTTGGTGGACACCGAGAAACCGTTTTTGAATTGCTGGGTGGAAGTTTGCAACGCTTGCGGATACACGGTCTCCATGGCGGAAGCGCTAAAAATGGTGGGCATGGGTTTAAGGGAAGAAGAAACGCTTTTAAAAGATATGTATGGGGATAAATTCCCTTTTGAAGAACTGCGTGATAAAACTTTGCGTTTAACTGAAGAAATGCACAATAAAAACGGAGTCCTTCTTATGCCGGGCGCTAAAGAACTGCTTTCCCATGTTAAAAATAAAGGCCTTCCGTCGGCCGTCGCCACCGGCACTTTTTATGAAAGGGCTGTTTGGAAATTGCGATCCGCCGGAATTTTGAACGTTTTTGACGCGATTTGCACGGGAAGCGACGTCGAAAAAGGCAAGCCGGCGCCTGATATATTCATTTTGGCCGCGGAAAAAATAGGAATAGCGCCGGAAAATTGCGTGGGATTTGAAGATTCACCTGTAGGCCTGCTTTCCCTAAACGCCGCGGGCGTAAAAAGCGTTTTTGTAAAAGATCAAATAGAGCCGCCGCCCTCCGTTTTAAAAACTGTTTGGAAGCGGTTTAACCGGCTGGATGAGGCTATAACCCTGTTCTAAGCGGGTAAATATTAAATTTTACCGTTAATCTTTTTTAGAACTATGCCGCTTAATATTTTATATTCTTGAGGTAATAATTCGCTGTCTATCTGTTCATAGCGTTTAAGCAGATTTTCAAATTCGCTTTTGGCCGTGTTTAGCTTGTTTTGTTTGTAATGAATTAACGCTATCTCGTATTCCGCCATGCAAATAGACGCGGCGTCTTCCGGGAAACGCTCCAAAATAAGGTTGTAGTAATGAATGGCTAAATTATGGCGGTCGCGGTCGGTGGCTTCCTGGCCTTTCTGCACGATTTCCATTACGGATGCGTCTTTCGGAACTTCAGGTATTGAAACGCAGGAAACTAACAAAAAAACCGCCGCCAGGATGAATGAAAACTTCATACAAAAAACGATATGTAAACAAAAAAGATTAGTCAAGTTCCCTTTGGAAAAAAGCCGTCTTTCGTTCCCGGAAAATCCGGTTTTAAGAGTACGCCTTAAAAGCCCGTGTTTCCAGTTACCAGAGTATGGAGCCTATTATCGTAATTACGCCTAGCCCCAATGGTATAAAGCCAATCACAAGGAAGGCGTTCTTGTCATTCCTGTCTTTTACTAAATCCGGAGCTATAGCCTCCATTCCAAAAGAAACAGCGGCTCCTCCCGCGACCAGAACGGATCCCAGAGTTACGCCCAATACTTTACGAAACAGCTTCCCGTCTCCAGACTGCTTGGCGGCGCGTTTTTTTTCTTTGGCGGCTTCTTCCTTAATCCTGTATTCAGAATCTACAGGCGGATAGGCCGGGCGGGATTCCAGGTCCCGCGAAAAAGCGGAAGTGTACACCTTTGGTATATATAACTGAAAAGAATACCCGCGCGCCGCCCAATACGGTTCTAGGCTTTCGTGTATAATTCTTTTTTCCACAATAGACATGATAGGGTCTATGTAAAGCGTCTCGCCCGCGTTCATAACAACCTGGCCGCGCACAAGTTTTATCTTTTCCTCCTGTGTTTTAACGCGCCCTCTCTTTTCCAATTCAACTCTTTCCGCCGCTACAAGCGGCATCGTAACAAGCGCCCCCTCGTGTATGGCGGAGACTACAAGGGTGCGGTTCATTTTTTCATCATTCCAGCGGTGGATGGCGTAATCTATATTTACATCGCCGTTTTCTATTTCCACGATAGATCTTCCGGCGCGAACCAGAATTGTTTGATTTTCCGTCATGTTTATTACTCGCATACGCCCAAAATGAAGGGTTATAACTTGATAATCCGAGTTTTCCCCTGAGCTTTCAAAAACCGCGGAAGAAGCGTCCGATAAAAGTATTATTACCCCTGGCGGATTAGACCTAAGCTCCACAATGGAACCGTCTTTTGTTTGAACGCGGTCTTTTTTTTGCACGCTTATTCCGCCTGAGGGAATGGGCGAAACGCTGTAAACGCGAACCTGGCCGTCGTAAGACACTGAAAATTTTTCGCCGCGAGCCGAATAAACTGAAAAATGCGAGATGTTTTGCGCGAAAGAAGAAAAAGGGATGAGCAAAAAAACCAGAATAAACGGCCTAAAAAGAGACGTTGGCCGTCCGTTAAATTTAAAACGCGAAAACTTTTGAATGCAAGAAAAAATACGCACAGCGCCCTCCCATAATTCTTAAAAAACAGGCTTAGGCTGTTTCAACGCCTAATGTTTTGGAACGGCGGCTTTTAAAAAACGCGGTTTCGCAAGGCTTTAGCCTGATAAACGCAACAGCCTGTCAAAATAACCGTAATGTGGAACAGCCGGCCTTAACGCCTTTATTTTTAAGAATAAACGCTTTCTATGTTATAACAGGCGGTTTAAGAACAGGTTCAAAAACCGCCGCTTCTTTATTATCGGAAAAAAAAAAGCCCGTTTTGAATGCGGCGCCGTCATGGAACCGCTTTTAACGCGCCGTAAAACGCCCTGTTTAGCCGCTTAATCCGTAAGCCGATATATAAATTAAGTCCGCGCCGCGCGGGCTTAATTTACACGGAAGGCGCAGAACAACGGGTTTCGCCGTTATCAGGCGGCTTCCCGCCTTTAATCTGGGAGGGGGCATGATTGCAAGCGGATTTTCCAAAACAGTAGATCTTATTCACAGGTCTTTAGACGTCAGCGCGTTGAGGGGTTCCGTTATAGCGAACAACATAGCCAACGTCGAAGTTCCAAATTTTAAACGCCAGGAAGTTAATTTTGAGTCCGAACTAAAAAGAGCGCTTGACAGCGAAAACGCCAGGCCTGTAGTTGAGCACAAGATGACGGATTCCAGGCATATATCAAATTATAATCCAAAAGATTACCGCGAGGTGCAGCCTAGGCGCGTTATGGATTATCTTTCTACGGTGAAAAACAACGGCAATAATGTGGACGCGGATCAGGAAATTCAGTTGTGGGTGCAAAATCAAATGATGTACTCGCTTATGGCTAATTCCGCGGCTTTTCATTTTAATCAGGTTAACAACGCGATTCGCGGGTAGCGGCGGGGATGAAATATGGGTTTGTTTAATGCGATAAATATAGCCGCCACCGGCATGAGCGTTGAAAGACAGCGCACGGACGTTATAGCGAACAATATAGCCAACGTCTCAACCACAAGAACGGCGGAAGGCGGGCCTTATCAGCGCAGCCGCGTTATAATGCGGCCTATCGCGGGCCAGGCGTATTGGCGCAGCCCTTTTTTGCCGGACGGCATGGATAACGGCCCCGGCAAAGGCGTGCGTATAAGCGAAATACAAAAAGATTCTTCGCCTCCGCGCCTGGTCTACGATCCTACGCATCCGGACGCGATAAAAAGCGGCCCGCGCGAAGGTTACGTTGAAATGCCGAATGTCGATATAGTAACCGAAATGACGGACATGATAGCGGCGAGCCGCGCTTACGAGGCTAACGCCTCCATAATCGAAGGCAGTAAAACGATGTTTCAGCAGGCTCTAGGTATAGGCCGCGCTTAAAATCAGGGCGCATTTTTCGTTTTTTTCTTAAAAATACAGAAAAAACGAAAAACCAGGCTATACGCTAAAATTACACATAAATCCGGCAAGCGGATTTATGTGTAATTCCCGCTTCTATCCTTTGCGCTTGGGTGATAAAACCATTGTTTTTTTTAGTGAAGCCGTTTCCGGCGGGATGTAAATTGTATTTGTGATTACGGAGAGAGAGGGATTTGAACCCTCGGAACCCTCTCGGGCTCACACGAATTCCAGTCGTGCACCTTCGGCCGCTCGGTCATCTCTCCAGTTCGCCGTAGAATTTTCAAACTTAAAAATTTTAGAGCGGCCTCATCTTACATTAAATATATCGCCGCTGTAAAGACGGCGCGTTATACAAGCGGAAACCGGCCTGGAATAAAGGCGCGCGCCGCCTGGCGCGGAAAGTAAATTCTTATCGCGATTTTTACGGCGAACAGTAAAAGTCCTTTCCAGAAAGGGTTTTGTTTGCTATAATACTATAAATGCGTTTTTATTTTACAAAATTTGGATTGCCCCAGCTTGTCATTTTTCCCTGCGTCGTTGTTTTTTTGATGTTTCAGTCTTTCATTTTTTTAAGAAATTCTTTGTGCTTTGTTTTTGTGGAAATAGTTCTTTTTTTATTATTGCTGTGGATTTTTTCTTTTTTTAGAGACCCCAAACGAAACATTGTTAAAGACGAAAATATTTTATATTCCCCGGCTGACGGCGTAATTACCGGCGTGGATCTTGTCGAAGAATCCCCGCTTGAATGCAAGGCTCTGCGCGTGGGGGTGTTTTTAAGTTTGTTTAACGTTCATATAAACAGGGCGCCATGCTCCGCGCGGGTGGACGCCGTTCTTTACAAGAAAGGGGCCTTTAAAAACGCAGCGTCAAAAGACGCGGGTGAAGTAAACGAATCAAATAATGTTTTTATGACGCGCGCAAGCGAGCCTTTTTGCAAAATTCTTGTGCGGCAAATTAGCGGCGTGGCCGCCAGGCATATAGTTTGCCGCGCAAAAGCCGGAAGCGAATACAGCCAGGGCGAAAAATTCGGCATGATTAAATTCGGCTCCCGCACGGAGCTTTACATTCCGGCGGACGGTGATTTTTCTTACAAAGTTTTAATTAAAAAAGGCGATGTTGTAAAAGCGGGAACAACTCCTTTAATTGTATTTAAATAAATGAATATGAAAAAAAATAAGACTCGAAAAGCGGAAAATTTCCATGTTAAAGAAAATCCGCGAGCGCTTCAGGCGGAAGCGGAGGGCGGCGCGGAAACGGAAGAAGCGGGCGTATACGGGCGGCGAAGGTTTAAACGCCCGCCGCGTTTAAGAGGCGCCAGGGCGTATTCAATTAAAAGCAGGCGGTTAAAGTATATCGCGGTTTTTCCTTCGCTTATTACCATAGTAAACGGCGTTTGCGGTTTTTTAGCCGTTGTTTACGCCAGCTCAGGCGGGGGCGAAAAACTTCTTTTTCCGTTTAGCGGCAAAAGTTTTTCGCCTTTTATGATTTCCGCCTGCCTCATCTACCTTGGCATGATAGCCGATGTTTTGGACGGCCGCGTCGCCAGGCTTACAAAGACGACTTCAGGTTTTGGGGGCCAGCTCGACAGCCTTTGCGACGCGATAAGTTTTGGGCTGGCGCCGGCTTTTCTTGTTCTAAAAGCGTCTGGCGAAAAAATCGGCGCCTTTCCCGTTTCAAAATTTTCAATAATTGAAGACAGAACTCTATTAATGTTCGCTATAGTTTATGTTTCATGCGCTATAATACGCCTGGCGCGTTTTAACGTGGAAAACAAAGAAGAAGAATCGGCGCACATGTATTTTTCCGGCCTTCCAACCCCGCCGGCGGCCGCTGTTTTGGTTAGCTTTATTGTTTTGCAACAGTCGGCTTCTTCCGCTTCCGCCGTGTTGCCAGAGGCGTTAAAACGCCTGGCTGATTTGTCATTGATTTATTTTTTACCGTTTTTAATGTTGTTTTGCGGATTTTTAATGGTTTCCCGCGTAAAATACCCGCACGTTGTAAATCACTTATTGCGGGGCAAAAAGCCGTTTAATTTATTTATAATTATATTTTTGGTTCTGCTTATAGTGGTGTGGAACATTCATTTAATTGTAAGCCAGTGTGTTATATTTTTAGGCTTTTTAGGATTTGCGCTTTCCGGTTTGTTGCGCCCTCTTTTTAAGTTTAAAAAATCCCGTCCGCCCGCGGAGCCTCCGGTTTCGCCTCCTGTTGATTAAGAGCTTTATAGGGTGGAACAGCGGCTTGCGAGACCGGAATAAAAGGCCGCATTTTTAGCGGCGGTGAAAAACCGTATATTGACAAAGCCTTCTTTTTGGGAATAAGGTAATCCCATGAACAACGTGACGGAAAGCCATGTTTTTGCGTCCATAGTTATAGGCGGCAAACAGATTCCTTTTATAACGGATGCGGTGGTTGTAAGCTGGCTTATCGTGGCGTTTCTTATAGGCGCGTCTATTTTGCTTACCAGGCGTTTAAAAAACATACCTGGCAAGGGGCAAAATTTTGTGGAAATTGTAGTTGAACTTATTTCCAACATTTGCCGCGATACGTTAGGGGTTCATGGAAAGACTTTTGCGCCTTATATAGGCGCGATTTTTTTGTTTATTTTAACGAGCAATTTGGCTGGTATATTTAACATAGCGCCGCAAGGCGGTTTTTTTGCGAATGTTTTACATATAAAGGCTCTTGAAAATTTTAGGTTTGAAATAACGCCTCCCACAAAAAATTTTAACGTGGTTCTTTGTCTTACTTTCATGAGCGTATCCGTCGCTTTTTTCTGTGAATTCCACTACAAGGGTTTGCGCGGCTGGATGCGCAGTTTTTACCGCCCGATGGCCATTAACGGTTTTATTAAAATTCTGGACTATGTAGTTAGGCCGACTTCGCTTTGTTTACGCTTATTCGGTAATATAATAGGCGGTTTTATAGTAATAGAACTGATTTATCATGCTTTTCCGCCGGCGCTTCCGGCGGCGGCGGGCATATATTTCGACCTTTTCGACGGCGCTTTGCAGGCGTATATTTTTGTGTTTTTAACAATGGTATACATCAAGGAAGCGTCGGAAGAGGAATGAACTGAAAAAAAACCGTGAGGAGGTTTTATAATGAATGGTTTATACGCAATTGCGGCTGGAATCGCCGTGGTAACTTGTTTGGGCGCCGGCATAGGCATAGGCATAGTTTTTGGTAAAGCTGTTGAGGCCATAGCCCGCCAGCCGGAGGCCAGCGGCAAGATAATGTCCACCACAATTTTGGGCGCGGCTCTCGCGGAATCCACTGCTATATACGGTTTGGTTGTTTCGCTCATCATTTTGTTTGTAAAGTGGGGCGTTTAGTTTTTTATCGTTAGGGCGCGTTTGTGCGCTTCTATTCCCGTTAGCGGTTCAGGCGTGTTTTGCGCCTGTTTTCGGCTTTAAAACCCGCGTTTAGCCGGTAAAAACGGTTAAACGCGAATTTCCGGCGCACAAGCGGCGTTTAAAATTCAACGTTTGCGCGGCGAAGTTAAAACTTGTGTTTTTATTTTTATACCCGGCTTTGGCTCTTTATGATTTTTTTTAAATTTCCGGCGTAGAAGGCTTTAATATGTTTAATGTAGATTTCACCTTTCTTTGGACCTTATTCAATCTGCTTCTTTTGTTTTTTATACTAAAAAAAGTGTTGTTCGGGCGTGTTTCCGCTTTTATGGAAAAGCGCGTCCAGGGCATAGCGGACGAGAGGAATGCGGCGGAAAAAGACCGCGTAGAGGCCAGGTCTTTGCGCGTCGCCTGCGAAGAAAAATTGCGAAAGGCGGATGAAGAAGGCTTGGAGATTATAAAACAAATGCGCGAGAACGCCAAACTTCAGGCGGAAGCGATTATAGCCGAAGCCAAGGTACAGGCGGAGCAAATACTGGATTCCGCGCGGCGGCAGATGGTTTCGGAGCAGAGGGCGGCGGTTATAGCGTTTAAGTCTCACGCGGCGGCTCTTATACTTTCGGCTTCTGGGCGTATTTTAGAGCGGGAAGTGAATTCGCAGGATGAAGAGCGTTTCGCCCAGGCGCTTTTTCAGGAGATAAGTGAAAAAGACGTCTAGGCGGTTTTTTTAAGGAGGCGTCATGTTTGCGGTAGACCGCTGGGCGGAGGCTTTTATATCCGCATCCGCGGGAAAAAGCGTGTTGCGCTCGCTTGACGAGCGGGAATATGTCGCGGTTCAAGAAGGTCTTGTTTTGTTAAGAACCGCGTTAAAATTGTTTTACAAAAAGTTTAGATACGAATCGGGAACTTACGCGGCGTCCAAAATGATTTCCATTACAAAAGACGCGCTAAAAAAATGCGGCTACGAAGAAGGCTCAAACCGGGGCGTAGAGGCGGCTCTTTCCGTTCTTTTTTTGATAATAAAAAAAAATCGTGTAATTTACGGCGAAAAGTTCTGTTGCGCGGCGGATTCGCGTTCTAGGACGCTCGCCGGAATTTTGACGGTTACGCTGGAAAGCGCGCGCGAACCGGACGAGGCTTTTTTGCGGGATTTAAAATCCGCTTTGTCTCGTAAAACCGGCGCTAGAATTGTGGAAATAATTCAAAAAACGGATCCGGCTCTTATAGGCGGGCGTCGTTTATCGATAGGGACTGAACGGCTGGATTGCAGTCTGGCGGGCGCGATGCGCCGTATGCGGGATTTTTTAGAAAAAACAGTTTAAGTTTAGCCGCTATAATGCAGGCGTGTTATAAACGGTCCTGCTTAAAAAGCGAGTTTTCGCCGTCCGAAAAACAACGGCTTTGCGGGCGGCGAAAGTTTAAGACGCGCAAGGGGGATTGAACTTCAAGTGCGCTATGCGCACTTGAAGTTTGGCTGTATTTGATAAAAACGGCCTTTGTCCGTTGTTTATCAGATACAGCGCCTTATCACCAGACGCCTGTGTTGACCGGAAGCCGCCTGGCGCCGCCGCGCCGCGAAACCGCATTCGGCAATGAAAAAGCCCGCCGTTAAATAAACCGCGCCGCAAACTTTCGGTGGGTCTGGGAGGCCAAGGCCTCCCAGGCCCACCGAAAGTTTGCGGCGGGCCTTTTTTACCCCTAATCCGCGTGTTTAAAGCGGACTACAACTATCCCGCTCCCCCCGGCGCCGCCATTGCCGTTCCAGCCGCCCTGTCCCCCGTTACCGCTATTGGCCGGGCCGGCGCTTCCGTGGTATGCAGGGTAATTCGGGGCCATATCCGGCGCGGTGGGGCCGCCCTTGGCGTAAGTTACATTGCTTCCCGTAATGTTACTTGCACGCCCGGCTCCGTTACGGCTTCCGTTAGGATAACCGTAACCGCCCGCGCCGCCAGCACCGCCGCCGCCAGCAGCGTAATCTCCATCCGCCGAAACATAACCGCCCGCATACCCGTAACTAAACCCGCCGCTTTGGTACGTTCCAGCCTCAGCCGCTTTAGCCGAACTCCCGCCGCCGCCGCCGGAACCTCCAGCACCGCCGGTCTTTGTAGCGTATTTATTGTCATGACCGCCGCCATAGCCGCCCCCTTTCGCCAAAAAGTAGGTTGTACTTCCAAGTTTTATGTAAGAATCGCCGCCCTTAGAACCACTATCCCCTTTAGCAGCTTTATTCTCACTCGGTCCATTCCCGCTACCGCCGGAGCCGCCCGCGCCAGCCGAAACTTTATAGGCTCCAACCGGGAAAGTGTAACTGTCGTGGCCAACAAAACCGCCGCCCCCGCCGCCGGAAGAAGGATAACTCGCTCCGCCTCCGCCTCCGCCGCCGCCTATTACAAGGATGCGGGACGCCGCCGCCTGCCTGTAAACTACAAGGTTCGCTTCGGTTGAGCTTGTAAATGTATGTAGTTCATCCATAGTACCGTCAGAATTTTCGATAAATGAAACCACGCCGCCGTCAGCAAAAACTTTTTTCGCAAAAATCAAAGTGTAAGTTTTGTTCGCGCCCACGGAATCGGACGCGCTTACCTGCACGGTTTTGGGAGTCGCGTCCGTTTTGGAGGTCCACGAAAGGCTTGTAGGCGATGCGCTCACCGAGCCTCCCGCCCCAAGCCCGGCGCCATTCGCCGCGGTTATCGTTAGACTTGTAGCAAAATAAGGAACCCGCACCTCCGTAACGTTGCCCGTAGAAAGCGTTACGGAAACGGCGCCGTTCCCGTAATTGTAGGAAACCGCCGCAAGATTTGTTGAGGCGTTCCCCGCCCGCGCAACCCTTAAAACATAAACCCCGGCGCTCCCGTCAAAAGTCGTTATCTTAATCAACACTATCTTGCTTTGCGACGTGGTTAGCGAAAATCCCTCGCTAAAACCGTTCTTCTCCGCGTC
>JAITER010000063.1 GCA_031281945.1 Spirochaetaceae bacterium
ACACATCAGGTTTCACCCCGTATAATCGTTTAAATAACACCGCTTTGGCATCCGCCGCCGCTTCTCTCTTTCCCATGCCTTGATTATATCTTCTTGCCGGTTAGCGAACAAGTCTAATGATTTTACAAAAAAATATATTGAAAATATATAGGCATGGTTTGGTTTAACTCAAATATGGATAAAATGATCCGCAAAATCTATTTTGGAGGACAGTATGAAATCTTCAGGCGGCGCTCGGCAATTCCTAGCGCAATTCCGAGAACACCCCATAAAGCGTTCTAAAGTCAAGTGTTTTTCTTGGCCGCTCATTGAGCAGTCTTGCGATTTTTGACACATCGCGCCGATTCAGTTTTCTGAAATTTTCGGCGCGCGCGGCGTATCCCGTATCAGATAATTGGCGTCTTCACACGTCCCTTTCTCCCGCGGCGAATGGGGATGACAAAAATATACGGCTGTCCCGGTGTTTTCAGAAAGTTGCTTGTGTTCGCTGTTTTCTTTCCCCTGATCAAACGTTATGGATTTTCTAAGCGGCGGTTCAAGTCTTTTGAACCGCCGCTCACCCTCCGGCGCACCGTCCGGGCGTCCATGCTCTAAAGCAAATCCATCTGGACAAACCGGCTCTTGCGTTCCGCCGTTGCCAGTACCGCCGTCTTATGGTCTTTGCCTATGAAATGGTCTTGCCGGACATAGCGTACTCAGGATATTCCTTTTTAAGCCATGCGGCAGCTTCTTCCGGAGACTATCTGTGTTCCAGTTGGGGTTTGACCGTATTCCACGCTTCATCGGTCATTTTAAGGCGCGGGCGTTGATTCCTTCCGGCTTCAAGGCGTCTAACTTCGGCGGCTATCGGGTTATACATACCCGCATCCACGCCCTTTTCAAGTTCACGGGTGATGCTGGACGGCTCGCGGTTCAGCGCCGCCGCTATGGCAGAGGGCTTAAGCCTTTCAACATACAACAGTCTGAAAATATCCATCCGCTCTACCAGGGTCATCCTTTGATAACTCATCTTCCCTCCTAACTCATTATACTTTTTGCGCTAGGAATTGCCGAGCGCCTTGTTTATTTTCACATGATTTCTCCCTTATTATTTTATCAAATTTCTTAATATGTATCAATATTTATTCCTAAAAATATTCCATTCAAATATTTTCCAACAAATGTTATGCGTCATTGCACATAACATTCAGGCGGTATGCGGCGTTTTTTCTTTTTCAAATTTTATTCATCTATGTTTATACGCATAAAATAACGCTATTGCATCCATGTACTTATTTCACCAGCCCGGCTGGCCGCCTGCTATCCTTGCGGAGGTCAAGCTTTGCTTTAGTCTTGCGAAACGCCGGGTGTTTTGCTTTTTCAAACGGAAGTTGACTGAACCTGAGTATAGTTCAATTTGCGGAAATTTGAGATTCCGAAGAACTCTGGTAAAAAATAGGCCGGCTTCCTCTGTTTCCGGCCTTTTTGCGGTTTACGAAAAAGACGGCGGCCGTCTGAACGGCGCGGTTAATTTTGCAAAGCGGTTTTTTGCGTTAAGTTGTTAAGGCATTCTGGTTTTTCTCCACGCGCCAGTTCTTAAAAACGGCGAAAAAACGCCGCGCGTTTTATGATGTTCGGCTGAACGCCAATTATATTGGACTTGTTCGCCAACCCGGTTGGTTGCCGCCCAAGTCGTTTTTAAGCGGAAGTTGGCTGAACCAAGCCCAGGCTTGGCAATATCAAGCCTAAGCTTGGTAATCAAGACTAAGCTTGATAATCAAGCTTAGTCTTGATTCAGCTTGCGGAAACTGAAGTTTCTGAACAAGTCTATTTTTAAATAAACAACATGACTTTTTGCCGCGCCGTCTTTTTTTATTGATTTGTTTTTAAACTCTCTTTATATTTATTTTATGAATATGCATAATCAAAAAAACTGGTTTTGGTTTTTTACGTTTTTTTTGATGTTTTTTTGCGCGTCATCCTCAATTTACGCGCTTAACGTAAAAAGCACAAAAAAAGAATACGAAAAGAAATATTTTGGAAACGCGATTTTTTCTTTTTCATTTAAAATGGACGAACTAAAAGGCGGTAAAAAAGCCGAAAATATAGTTAAAAAATTAATATATCACAATAAAAGCGCGTCTGATTATATTAAATATAAAGAAAAATTATTTTTAGGCGGCGTAAAGCCGGAAGATTTTCCAAAAGAATTAAACAAGGACGGAAGCCCCATGGAATACCGTTCCAGCTATATCGAGGAAATAAAGGCTGTTTGTTTTAACAAAGATTTTGTGATTTTTGAATATAAAGATTATTTTTACATAAGCAGAGCGGCTCATGGAATGTATCAAATAAAATACTATATTATAGATTTAAACGAAAGCCGGATTTTAAGAATTGACGACCTTATAGAAAACATTCCTGAAGACGCCGTAAAAAAAGCGCTTCTTTCAAAGTACGACAATCTAACTTTTAGCTTTAGAAAAACAGCCTTGCCGCCTGACGCCGTTTCTTTTACAAAAGATGGTTTTTTGATGTTATGGAATGTATATAGCATAGCGCCTTATTCTTACGGCCCTATTGAGATTGTTCTGCCTTACGACTCCGTTGATTTTTATCTTACAAATTTAGGCGGCGCCGTAAAAAAAATGGTTGTTAATTAGAGCCTGTCTACAAAGCCGGTTGCCTTGTGGACAGACGCTAATTATATTCAAATTCCTATGCCTTAGACTTTCCATTTTTCAAGGGAGCTCAACATAAATTTTTGTATGTTGATTCCGTACACTTTTTTTATTTTTTCTTCTGTAAATATTTTTTTTGTGCCGCCGGTCTCTATAATTTTTCCCTGGTGCATCAAAGCGGTGGTTTCAAAAAAAGAAAGCGCCAGATTTAGGTCGTGAAATACGCCTATTACGCTTTTTAAGCCTGTTTTCACCCATTCGCAAAGATATTCCAGCAGTTCAATTTGATGTTTTAAATCAAGATGATTCGTAGGTTCGTCCAGCAAAATTATATCAGGATCCTGCGCCATAGTCCTTGCCAGAAAAACACGCTGCAACTGTCCGCCGGAAAGTTCGTTAATCAATTTATCTTTAACGCTTTCCAGTTCAAGTTTTCTTAAAGTCTCATTAATAACTTCTTTATCTTTTAAAGAAAGCGTCTTAAAAAAACCCTTTGTGTGCGCGTAACGCGACATGGCCGTAGTCTCGTACACTGTGTACGGAAAATAAACCGAAGAGACTTGCGTCATAAGCGCGATTTTTCTCGCGAGTTCTTTACGTTTAAAATTAGACGTTTCCTCCCCGTTTATTTTTACACTTCCTTTTATGCGGGGCGACAACGCGCAGAGAGCCTTTAACAAAGTGCTTTTTCCGCATCCGTTGGGGCCTGTTACACATAACATATCCCCGGACGCGACTTTTAGCGAAATATTTTGTATAACGTCCGTATCTTCGTATCCAGCGTATAAATTTTCACATTCTAACATAGCGCGTCCATTTTATGGAGAACAGTTTTTCTAAAACCACATTTGTTTTGGGAAAACGCCCTCGTTCTATTTTTTCTTAAAATAAATGTAAGCGAAAAAAGGCGCCCCTATTAACGCGGTTACCGCCCCCACGGGCAGTTCCAGCGGCGATATAATAGTACGTGCTATAAGATCGCTTAGAACCATAAGGATTCCTCCAGCGGCGAAAGACGCCGGCAGCACGTAAGCGTGTAAAGAACCTGTTATGCGCCGCGCTATATGAGGGCCGATAAGGTCTACAAAGCCTATAATTCCGCTTAACGCGACCGCGGCTCCAGAAAGCACTGTGGAAAACAAAAAAAGAATTGTTTTTATTTTTGGCGCGTCCACCCCGGCGGATGCGGCTTCCGTCTCGCCAAACGTCATAATATCCATTTCTTTTACATAACGCGAAAGCGCGCAGACGCCAATAATTAAAAAAACAAACATCATCATAGTTTCGTTCCAGCTTTTATAAGCGAAGCTTCCCATTTGCCAGATTATTAGCGCCCGTATCTTGTCGCTGTTAAAAGCCGCCATGATGGTGATAATCGCGTTTATAAAAAGCGAAAACACCATGCCGCATAAAATAACGGTGTTGTTGGAAAAAGATTTGTCTATTTTAGCGGAAAACGCCGTTACGGCGAAGACGGAAGCCAGACCGCAGACGAAACCCGCCGCCGGCGCCGCCCAGGAAGCCGCCAGATTGAACGAAAACCCCAAAAGCATGACGGTTCCGGCTCCTAAAGACGCTCCGGAGGAAACTCCCAGCATATAAGGCGAGGCGAGGGGGTTTTTTAAAGCGGATTGAAAAACAGCGCCGGATACAGAAACGGAGCCGCCCGCTAAAAAAGCCAAAAGAACGCGGGGAAAGCGTATTTTCCAAACTATAGCCGCGGTGGAGGGGTCTATTTGCTGATAAAGTTTTTCTGTAAACGGAAAATGAAACAAATTGTTTATAAAAACAATAAATGTATCAAAAACCGGTATATTTTGGGTTCCGCGGCAGGCCGCCGCCGTAACTACGGCTAAAGCCGCCGCAAAAAACGCGGCGATGCGTAGCTTTTTATTCACTTACAAATCGCTTTCTTGCGAGTATTCGCCATAATACGCGGGGTATACGCGGTATGCTATTTTTTTTAGCCCTTTAATTACATTATGGCTTGGACGCGCTGATTCGTTTGTATCTATAAAATAAATATTTTTGTTTTTTACCGCGTTTATGTTTTCAAAACCTTCCCGCGTGTATATTTCCGCAACCGGATCGGCTATTTCAGCCGAATTGGAAAGAATGACGTCCGGATTTCGCGCTATTATTTCTTCGGCGTTCACCACAAAAAATCCTTTTTGGTCTTCGAATATATTTTTTGCACCGGTTATGGTTATTAGTTCGTGCAAAAACATATCGCTTCCGAAAGAAACGGAATGTGGAGCCGGTTCAACTTCAAAATACACCGTTTTTCGCTCAGTAATCGTTTCGCCTATGCTTTTTATTTTATCTATGTCTTTTTTCATATTTAAAACAATATCTTCGCCTTTTTCTTTTACGTTAAGAACGTCCGCTATAAACAAGACGTCCTCCATAACGCCTTCCAAACTGGAGCTTACGCGAATATATATAACGGAGACGCCCGCATCTTCCACGCTTTTAAGCGGGCCGGATGTGGAATTCATTTTATTGATAGAGTTTGCTATTACAACGTCAGGCTGCAGGCCGATTATGGTTTCCGCGTCCGGATTCAAAAAATCAACTATTACAACGTCTTTGCTTAACCCTTCTACGTCCGCGGAAAACTGGTCGACCGCAATAATGCGTTCAGTCATTCCAAGCGCCGATATAATTTCCGTGTTTGAAGGGGTGATGGAAATAATGCGTTCAATTTTTTCCGGTATTTTAAATGATTCGTTTGCGCCGTTTCCAACAAACCGCGTTTCATTTTTTTGGCAGCCAACCGCAAAAAAAACCGTGAGAAATAAATATAAGCATAAATATTTTTTAATCATTGTTATACAAGTATACAAATTTTTACGCCTTCGCGGTAGGCTTGTTCAACGGCCCGGCTGGTTGTTGAACAAGTCCGCGGTTTTTCAAGTTAAAGCCTTGCAAAACCGCTTTTTTAGCGGAAGTTGACTGAACTCAAAGCCTTGGCTTCCAAACAACCCTATCAAAGTTTTTACTCAAGCGCGGCTTCCAGCAATGATTTTGTGTAAGGATGCTTGGGATGATGGAAGATTGTCGCGCACTCACCCTCCTCCACAACACGGGAATGTTTCATAACATATACGCGATCCGCGATTTCGTAAGCCGCGGTCAAATCGTGAGTAATAAATAAAATTGAAATATTATGATTTTTCTGAAAAGTTTTAAGCGTATTTAAAATTTGTTTTTGTATGATGACGTCCAAAGCGGCTATAGGTTCATCGCATATAATTAAACGCGGCGAAGGCGCCAGGGCGCGCGCTATAGCTATGCGTTGCCGTTGCCCGCCTGAAAGCGCCGCCGGTTTACGCTCTAAAAGGTTTTCTGGAATTTCCGCAAACTCCATCAGCTTATAAAGGTTCGTGATTTGTTTTCCGCGCCCTTCATCGGGGGCTTTCCCGTCCGGGTTTTTACCGCCCGCCATAAGGGCTTCGGAAAGAATTTCGCGTATGGTAAGGGAGGGGTTAAGCGAAGAATAAGGGTCTTGAAAGACTATCTGGGCGTCAAAAAGCCTGGCGTTATTTGCGGCGGCGTTTTTTTTGCCGAACAAATTGCTTATAAACGAGTAAAACCCTTTTTCAGAACGCTCGCGCCCTTCGGCGGCTTCTTTTTTTTCGATTTCCCCTTCGTGGATAAAACGCACTTTACCGCTGGTGGGTGTGGAAAGGCCTATTACGCAACGCGCCAAAGTCGTTTTACCGCTGCCCGATTCGCCTACTATAGCGACACATTCCCCTTCGTTTACTGATATTGAAGCGTCATTCAGAGCGATGAAACCATCGAATTTTTTGTAAAGGCTCTTTGTTTTAAGCAGAGGTATTTTCGCTTTTCCATTCTTGTGTTTTTCTTTTTTAGAGGTAAAACCGGAGATTATAAACGGCTTCGCTTCAAGCAGAAGTTTTGTGTATTCTTGTTTGGGGTTGTTTATAACTTCGGAGGTCGGCCCGTTTTCTTCAACAATCCCGTTGTTGAGCACGTACATATATTCCGTGCGCTGGGCTACGAGGCGCAGGTCGTGGCTTATAATCACAACCCCCATGCCGCGTTCTTTTTTAATTTTTTCGATAAGATCCAGCACTTCTTTTTGTATAATTACGTCCAAACTAGTGGTGCACTCATCGGCTATAAGAAGTTTGGGTTCCTTGGCCAGGGCCGAGGCTATTACGACGCGCTGGCGCATTCCGCCGGAAAGCTCCATGGGATATTTGCGCGCCGTTTCGGGCGGAAGGCCCACTTCGCGCAATGATTTTTCCAGGTCGAAGTTTTTACGCTCAACCGTTGTAAACGGCGCCGTTATCTGCTCGCCGCAACGCGTCATTGGGTCAAGCGAGGAAAAAGGGTCTTGCATGATAAGCCCTATTTCTTTGCCGCGTATTTTACGCCATTCGCTTTCGGGAGCTTCCAGATTGAAAGGCTTGCCGTCAATTTCATAAACGCCGGAAGTTTTGTGCGGGGAGGGTAAAAGGCCCATCAATGATTTGGCGAGCATGGTTTTACCGCTACCGCTCTGCCCGACAACCCCTACGGACGATCCTGTTTTTACAAAAAAATCAACTTCGCTCAATATGAGCGAATCTCCCAGTGTAAGTGAAAAATTGGTTAAAGAGAATTTCATGAATCTAAAGTCCTGCGTTCTGTGATATATGATCCGGCTACATTGATGGAAATTGACGTGATAATTATGGCTAACCCTACGCTAAGAGAAGCCGCCGGGTTTTCGAATATAATCGCCCTCGCGTCCGACAACTGCCTGCCCCAATCCGCGGCGGCGGGCGATACGCCGACGCCTAAAAACGAAAGCGCGGACATCGCCACAAGAGCGTAAGCTATATTCAAAAAAAAGTTTACAAAAACGATTACGGCTATATTGGGAAATATATGTTTTATTAGAATCCTGGCTGTGGAGATGCGTAAAACAAACGCCGCTTCGATATAGTTTTTGCTTTTTTCGGCCATAACCGCCGAGCGTACAAGCCTTATATCATAAGGCGAGTATAGAACTATAAGCACCGCCACGCTCACCCAATAGCCGCCTCCTATAACTCCCGCCGCGACTATGGCGAGGAGCATGGACGGCAAAGCGAGTGTTAAATCCGTGTAGCGGGATATTATCCAGTCTATAATCCCGCCCCTAAAACCCGCGATGGAGCCCGCGGCGAGCCCTATGACAAGCGAACCCAGGGCGATTACCAGCGGGCCTATTATGGCGCTTCTGGCGCCCGCAATCATAAGTTTGAAGACGTCGCGGCCCAGGGCGTCCGTGCCAAAAATGTGGCCGTTGGAAAAGGCCGGAAGCGAGCCGGAATTTACGTCCTGCTCCAGGGCGCCCGCCGCAAAAACGCCGGGAAACAACGCCCAAAGAAAAACTATCGCAAGAACCGCAACGGAAAAACACACGCCGGCGGGCGGCAAATTTTTTAGATTTATGTTCATGTTTTTGGCTCACCTCATAGATTTTTCAAGTTTTGCTACAAGTTGCGGATTGGCGAAATATATGCACACGTCGATGACGGCTGATGTAACGCAGATAAAAAAAGACACGGCCAGCGTTAAAAATTGCACCATAGGCACATCTTTAAAAGTAACGGAAGATGCTATCAAACTGCCTACGCCAGGTATAGCAAACGCGCTTTCTATAAGAATTATGGAAGCGAAAGTGTTAGCCAAAAGCAATCCGGTGCTGGTGAGTATTGGGCCTGAGGCGTTGCGAAGCTCAGCGACCGCGGTCTTCCAGGGAAGAACGCCCCTGGCCTTTTGGAACAAGCCGTAATCTTTTTTTAGCTCAATAAGCATACAGGAACGGCTTATTTTTATTAAAAGGGCGGAAATCATTATGGAAAGGGTGATTGCGGGTAAAATCAGGTGGTAAAGCGCGTCCGCGAAGCCGCCGTCTCCAATGCCGTAAACCGGGAAAAGGCCCATCCCCAGCGCGAAAACATACAAAAACACAAACGCCAAAGCGAAACTGGGCGCGGAACTTCCCGTTAAAGCCGCTATGTTTATAGCTTTATCTATGAATTTTCCGCGCATTTTTGCGGACGCTACGCCCAAAAAAACGCCCGACGGTATACTTAACAGCATAGCCATTGCTATAAGCTGAAGCGTAATGTTTATATAAGGGAGGGCTGTTTGAACTACGGGAGCGCCAGACCTTATCGATTCACCAAAATCAATTTTGACGGCGCCGTACAGCCAATGGAGGTATTGCGAAAAAAAAGGCTCGTCAAGGTGGTATTTAGACCGTATCGCCTCAATAACCTCCGGGTTTGGGCGGTGTATTCCTATAAGAACGCGGGCCGGGTCTCCCGGAGCCAAATAAAGCAGTGAAAACACAACAAACGAAAGAACAAGCAGAGACACAACGCTTTCGCCGGCCCGTTTGCAAATATAAAAAATTCCCCTTTTAGTCATATTTAGTTTAAGCTTTTTGTAAACGCCAGCGGCCAAACAGAACTAAGCGTGTAAGAATTGTAATCCTGCGCCCCAACGCCTTTAGCGAAAGCCACTACGGATTGTTTCCAGAAAATTGGAATGTAAACGGCTTCTTCCTGGGCTATAGAATTCGCCCTAATTATATAATTTATTTGCTCGTTGATTGAGTACGCTTCCTGGGAAGCCTTTGTAAGGTTCGCCGCTTCTTCGTTAGTCCAGTTGGCGGGGTTGTAACCCGGCCCCTGGGCGTCTAGCAACCAGTTTGTGATTTCACCCGGGTCGGCCGTTGTGGGGCTGAATATCATCCAGGCCATTCCCTGTTCTCCGTTTCCTACTTCGTTCACCCATTGATCCAGCGTGATTTCGCCTACTTCCAGTTCAATTCCAAGCGGTTTAAGCGCGTTTACGAGGTTTAACGAGATGCGCCCGGCGTCGTCTTTGTTTGCGTCTGGGTATACAAGGCGCGTTTTAAAACCGTTTGGCGTTTTAGACGCTTTAATTTCTTGAAGCGCCGTTTCGGGAGAATAATCGTAATTAAAAACCTCTTGCAGTTTTTTAAGCGCTTCATCCGAGTTCATTGCGGAGGCGAATTGTTCCGGCGCCGGTATGGCGACTGCGGCTTGACCGCTGCCTTTTAACAGGCCTTCCACAATATCTATTTTATTGATTGAATGCGCTATGGCGCGGCGTACATGAATGTCGTCGAAAGGTTCTACGGTGGGGTCTATGGTGATTCCCGTGTAGGCGCGGTTGTATATAAATGAAACGGTCGCGCCTTTTACTTTCCGCCATTGGGCCGCATGGTCTATCGGTATGTTGAACGCGAAATCGATGCGCCCTTCCCTAAAAGCCAAAAGGCGGGTGTTTGCGTCTTCTATAAAATCAAGTTTTATTTTTTTAAAAGGAACCTGACCGCCCCACCAGGTGCTCACCGCTTCGTAAATAACGTAAGAAGGGGTGAATTCAACAGGTTTGTACGGCCCGGTGCCTATTATAAGGTCTTTTGGCGAGCCATAGCTTCCGGCTTTTTCGGCGAAACTTTTGGAGGTGACCAAAAGCCCGCCCGCGTTGGACAGCGCCCATAAAAACGAAACATTTGGGCTGAAAAGCGTCACCGTAATTTCATAATCGCCTGTTTTTTCTATCGATTTAATCGAATCGGAGGGGAAATACTGGTAGCTGCTCGGTGAAAAATCTTTATCGCCGGCTTTTTCCATGGAAAAAATCAGGTCTTCAATTTGCAAAGGGACGCCGTTTTGAAAAACCGCGTTTCTGCGTATTGTAAAGACGTATTTCGTCCCGTTTTCCAGCACTTTCCAGCTTTCCGCCAGAGCCGGCGCCATTTTTCCTTCGTTGGATATTCCGACAAGCCCTTCCTGGCAAAGCGCCGCCGCATAGTAATTTATATCGCCGGCTTCGCGGTTTACGGAAAGGTTGGAAATGACGCCCGGAAGAGCCACCCGCAATTCGGCGGGATTAAAATCGGGGTTCCTTTTAGCGCCGGAGCATCCGGCCAGAACAACTACGGTTAGAAAAAACGCGGCGCAAACCCCGCTATGCAAATAGTAGAGAGTTATTTTTTTTGATTTTTTTTTGAGCGACATAAATTACTCCTTAAAAGACGCCCGCAGTTCGCGGTGAATGTAAGCAACTCCAACAGGTTGCGGCGAGGGCGCGTCAAGCGCCGAAAAAGCCGCCGGAGCGATCGAGTAAAACAAACCGCAGATTAGATCGCGGCCGCGCGCCCGCGTCTCATTAAAAAAACATTAACGTGAGCATTGTAATGAATTTGAAAAAATATTACAACAATGCGGCGCGGCGGCGCGAAGGTTCGCCGCTACAAGAGAAAATCAAACTTATTACGCCGGACTAAAACCGTTTTTATAGCCTTAGGCTCCGGTTTTTCTGATTTGGCGCGCCATCCGCATTTCCTTTTTAAAGCTTTTTCCGTAAAAAACAGCGCCTGCCGCTCAACCGGATGAGCCGCAAGTTTTGTTTTTAACCAGGTATGTGCAAAAAGGCGTTTAACAGGTTAAGATTTTTCCATGACCAACAAACTTTTGGACGAATTGGCGATTTGCGGGCTAAACGCGGTGAAGGCGCGCGCGCAATTTAATCCGGATTCTGTAAACCGTTTTTTTTTGCGTGAAGACCGCCTGCCGCTTTTTACAGGTCTTTGCGGGCGGCTCGCCGCAAGAAAACGCCCGTATAAAATTACGAACGACGCGGAATTGGAAAAAATATGCAAAACAGGCCGCCATCAGGGGGTTGTGGCGATGGTTGAAAAGCCGGAAATAGAGCCTCTGGGCCGCGAGGATTTAAGCCTTTGGAATAATGAAAGCAAAACCGGCGTTGTTTTACATTCAATAGGCAACGACCATAATTTAGGGGCGATAATCCGTTGCGCCGCGTTTTTTGACGCCTATTTTGTGGTGATTTCTGAGGAAGACCGCGAAAAAACCCTTACAACCAGCGCCTGCCGGGTGGCGGAAGGCGGCGTGGAGCATGTGCATTTTCGCTCAGTGCGGCGTACGGAGGCTTTTTTGCGCGAGGCCTCGCAAGTCCTTTTTGTGGCGGGGGCTTCTTCCCGTTCAAGACGGCGTATAGACGAAATTGACAGCCTTATCGCCGAAAAAACAGTTGGCGGCAAAAGGCCCGGAATAGCCCTGGTTTTTGGCAATGAAGAAACCGGGCTTCCAGATTATGTTGAGGAAGAATGCCCCGTCCTTTTGCGTATACCCGGTTCAGGCAATATAGAAAGCCTTAACGTAAGTTGCGCCGCGAGCGTTTTTTTGCAACGCGTAAGCTAGGGAACCGCAAAAACAGCTTGGCCGGCGTTATTCGCCGCTTCCGGCTTTTTAACGGCGCGGCGCGGCGCGGAAGGCGGGGGCGTTGCGCTGTTTTTACGCCTAACCCGCGCAGGCGGCGAAAAGCTTTTTTCGTAAATGAACTACTTTATAATTTGGGTTTATGCTTAAAATTATATTTTCCAATACTTGAGGGTCGTCGCTTAAATGATAAGTGCATATAGCGAGTTTTGGAGCGTGATTTTTGAGTACATATTCCGCGCCGCGCAACATATCTCTTTCCGCCCCTTCTATATCCGCTTTTATAAAATCTATCTTTTTTATGGCGTTTTCTTTAACAAAGGCGTCCAGCGTGGTGATTTTAACGGTTTCTTTTTTGCTTCCGGCGTTGTTTATCAACGAATTTGAGCCGCTGTTTATTTCGTTTAAAGATATTTCAAACGAGCCTTCTTTTGCGCCCAGCCCCATTTTATGCGGATGTATTTTCCCGCCGTTCATTTCCGCCGTTTCCAGCAACGTTTCGTAGGTTGTTGAAACAGGCTCAAAAGCGTATACTTCGGCCCCTTTAAAGGCGGCGTAAGCGCTAAAATCGCCTATCCAGGCCCCGGCGTCTATTACAACGCCCCCTTTTTTCACCGTTACGTCAAAGCCGCCGTCTTTGTATCCGTAAGGGCCTTCGCTCATGTACGGATCCAGCGCGCATACGATTGATTTATCATAGTTGTCGTTATAAAAACAGAAAACAAAAAAAGTATCCTCAAAGACTACGCATATAAATACGTCCATAACATGAAGGTCGTTTATGTACGGCAGGCGCGCCCCTTTAATATTAAAATGGACTTGGGCGCCAACCTGGTTGGTTGACGCCCAAGTCTTGCAAAATGCTGCGCATTTTGCGTTTTTAAGCGGAAGTTGTTCATAAACTGAAGTTTCCGAACAACTATAATGAATAAAAACCGGTTTGAGATAAAAATATAAACAGAGAATATAATATAAATGAGGATAATACTGTGGGTTTCGCCCGCGCTTGCGAAACCCGGCTCCGTTCGTCAATAAAAATCTTTTTAGTTTATGTGCGGGGGGGGGGGGGGGTAAACACGATATTCATAGTTTAAAACAGTGTACCGCAAGACCGTCTTTGGAGGCAAGGCGTCTTACAATTTTGCGCGGGCGCGGGCGCAAAATTGTAAGACGCAAGGCGGCGGCAGGACGCCTTTCAGCGCCCGCCGCCGTCTAAAGAGCCGGGCGCCCCCCGTCGTCCATCTTCCAAACGCCGCCGAAATCCCAGCCCAGGCCTTCAAACACCGCCTGCGCCGGTTTTTCCTCGCAATCCGCGCCGTCCCTGCCGTTTGCGTCGCTTGCAACAGTCCCGGCGCGGCGGGTAACGGTCATGCCGGAATACGCGATGTTGTTCCGGTAATACACGCGGGCGTTGGTAGTGTTGTCGCTGTCGGGAGTCCCCGCTCCGGCGATGCGGTAGATGTTCCAGACAGCGCCCGCCGCCGTATCCGCGCCGTTTACCGCCGGGTTTAGGGCGGCGCAGTATTCAATCGCCGGGGATTCTTCATAATAGTACTGGGCTCCGGCTATCCCGCCGGCGCTGGCGGCGGCCATCGGGCCTATGCTGCCGCCTATGTCTTCCGCGCCGTTTCCCGCGACCCGCGCCGTAACCGCGCCGGCTGCGTAACATTTCGAGATAAGCGCCCCTTTCGCGTTGGAGCCGGCGACGCCTCCGGCAAGCGCCGCTTTTGACGTTGACTCAGCTTCGACCGCCGCCGTGGAATAGCAGTTTTCGATGACGGACGGCGTGTCTTTGCCGCGTACATAGCCTGAGTTGTATCCGGCGACGCCTCCCGCGTAAGGAAGATTCGCGCCGCGCGCCTTCACCGACCCCGCCGCCCAGCACCGCTTGACCGCCGCGCCGGTATAGTTGTACCCGACAACGCCGCCCGCGTAAGGAAAGGGGCTTTCCGCGCTCACCGTGCCGCTTGTCCACCGCGAGCGTTCGATGAGACAGCCGCTCGCGCCCGTTCCCGCAGAACCCGGCGTACCGGAATAACCCGCGACGCCGCCCGCATAGACCATGAGTTGAAACCCGTCGCCGTGCAGTTCCACCTTGCCGGAAGCCGCGCAGTTTCGTACGGTGGAAGAGCTTCCCATCGCGCCCACGATGCCGCCCGCCGAGGAATTGTGGGCCTTGCCGGTAACGGTTAGATCCACGACCGCCGTGCAGTTTTCGATGAGCGTCCGTTTCGCGAATCCCACGATGCCGCCGGCCATCGCGCCCGTGTCGTCCGCCGCCGTCACGACCGCCGTCACGTTCACGGCGAGGTTCCGCACCGTCGCCCCGTCCGCATACATGAACAGCCCGCCCGTCCCGCCGGTAATCGTTATCGTCCGCCCTGCGCCGTCAAACACGCCTGAAAAATCGCTCGTCTGCGTAAGCGGCGACCAGCCGCTTACGGTTATATCAGCGGTGAGGGTGTAACGCCCGTTCAGGGGATAGCCCGTCACCTTGCCGATTTTCTTCAAATCCTCCGCATCTTCAATATTTACGGAAGGGGCTTGCGGCTCAATATCCGCCTGTCCGCCTTGCTCCTGATCGCATCCCGCAAGCAGATAAAAGACAAACGATAATAAAAAGAAGACGAGCCGCAAGCCCCGCTTTCCGGCGTTGACTTCCACCGGCGTTTTTTTAGTTTTCATAACCATCATATCCTTTTGCCGTGATAACGTTTCCCGTTGATTAAAAAACAAGCCGGCCCCCGCCAAAAACCGCCCCCTCCTATCTAAAATCAGGGGGCGGGAGAAGGATGATACGCCCCTTCGCCAATCCACGTTTCCCAAGTGCGGTTGCCGGACATATCATCCGAGAAATGTTTGTAGTAGGGTTCCGGCATCAGGTGGAGAAATTTACCCACAGCCGCAGCGGTAAACTTGTCTATCGCCTCCTCGTAGGTTACCGTTTCGGCATAGCCGGCCCATTGGTTGACGACGCCCGCTTGTACCTTTCCGGCATGGTTGACCGCGTTATCCGGCGACCTCGCGCCCATGCCCCAGTAGTAGACGGCGGAATACCGCTTCTGTTTACCCGGGGTTTTGTCGTTGCTGGTCAATGAGGGCGGAACACGGCCCTCCCGGTATTTGATGACAAAGACCCCGGCTGGATAGCCGATGACGTCCGGGTTGTTTTTTAAGCTGTCGGGGAAGGGCCAGTTGCTCCCCGGCCTAACGGGATCATATATCTCGTGGTAGACGACGTCGCCCAAATAATTGTAAGGGCCCACGCTTCCGCCCCAATACTTTATCGTAGTGGGCGTAAAGCGGTAGTAGTCGCCGTAGCCGCCGCCGTCAAAGTACGATGCTTCGGCCTGCGCTACGCCTTTATCGTCGATGTTTTCATAAAAATACGCCTGCATGGGGGAAGTGGTCTGTTTCCATGCGGCGGGGCTGGGAGGCGACACGCCCAATGCGTTTTCTGCGGTTACCCACGCCCAATATTTTTTGCCGTCTGGCAGGTCGCCGCCGGTTTCGAGCGATGGAGGGAATGCGGTCATCTCCGCCTTCAGCTCCGTTGCCGAACCGTCAATTTCGGCCAGCTTGTAAGTCGTAGCCGCGTCGAAGTCGTCCGAGGCTCCCACATAGACCGTGTATTTTGTAATCCCCGAACGCTTGTCCCATTTAATGACCATCTTGTTTTTCTGGTTTTCCCCCTCCTTCACGCCTTCGGGGTACGGGTACATCCGGGGGGGATCCTTGAAAGGCGCGGGGGTGAGCGTCACCTCAAAGGCGAACGCTTTTTTGTAGGCGGCGCCGCTTTTGTTGCTTATCTTGACCCGAACCGAGTAGCGCCCCCATTCAAGCGCTTCCTTGACGACGAGGGCGGCTTTTATGGGGGCGGCTTTTTCTGTATCTTCACTGTCATATTCATACTTGATGTCAAACTTCGCGTTATGAGTCGCGCCCGGCCCATCAATAAACTCCGCCTGCCAGGGGCCGCCTGTTGCGGGGAAGCTGACCGTTCCCGCCTCCGTCTTTGCCGCTATGGTTTCGCCCGACAGCAACGGGTCGGCAAATGTAATGCTTTTTCCGAATACATCTTCTTCGTATTCTTCTTCATCAGCATAGTTCAGGTTGGGCGGAAGCGTCTTCTCAACCGTGTTGGGACAGCCCGTAAAAAGCACAAGAAAAACGGCCAGCCCGCTCAAAAACTTTTTCATGTTCATCAATAGCCTCCTGTCAATCAGACAAAAGATAACGGGCAAGCCGCCCCGCCCGTTATCTTATCTTTTATCTATTATTAAATGGTTACTGTAAAGCAGGGTAGTTGTCCGCGCCCCATGTCCAAACATTGATAAAGTCCCAGCCCAGCGTGTTTTCATAGAAGCTCTGGGCCGGTTTGAAGGCTACATTTTCGCCGTCAACAGTGTTGGGACCAACAACTAAGGTTACCGGCGGTATGAGAACCATCGATGCGTTGGCGTAGTTGTCATCAAGTGCGCCGAGGCCGTAACCCTGTGACACGCTGCCCAAATCGCCCGCAACGCGGTGGATCATATACGGCGAGAGGCTGGCGTCCACTGAGGAACCGGTAATCACCGGATTCAGCGCTACGGAGTGTGTAATGAGCGCATCTTTGGTTGAAGATACGTCGGTGTAGTAGTTCACACCGGCGATGCCGCCGCCAGCCGCGCCCGGATTGATTCCGTACTGCTCATAGGGCAGTGGATTGACGCCCGTCGTAACCGAAACGGCTCCGGTCGCGTAGGATGTCGCCACGACGCTGCCTTGGGCGTTCGAGCCGACAAGGCCGCCCGCCCATGCGTACTGGCCGTCGCTTGTTGCGGTTACGCCGCCCCGCGCATAGCTATTCGCGATGTTGGGGATTGATTGATCGCGGTTTACTGGAATCGAGCTGTACCCGGCGAGGCCGCCCGCATAGGGAAGGCCGCCCGAACCGCGGGTCGCTATCGCGCTCACGCTGCCGGTAGCATAACTGCTGGTGATGACGCTGCCATTGTAGGTTTCTGTAGCTGTAGCGTTCAAAATGTCGCGATAAGAGCGCCACGATGGATCAAAAACATAAACAGCATAACCGTAGTTGTACCCGACCAAGCCGCCCGCATAGGGATAGGGAGACTCGGCTATGACCGCGCCGGTGGCATAGCTGTGATCGATAGAGCTGTTGCCATCCAACGTGCCGCCGGAATACCCGACGAGGCCGCCTGCATAGACCTGCCAGAGATCGTCTGAACTTCGGGTCGTCCCGCTGGCCGCTACATCGCCGGATGCGGAGGAATTGGTAACCCTGCTCTGCTGTATGTAGCCGGCCACGCCGCCCGCCGAGGTGTTGTACCCGCGTCCTTCGCCAGTAACGACCGCATCGCTTACGGCATGGTCAATGGTAAGGTTAAGGCCGCGCCCGGCCACGCCGCCCACGTAGGCCTGTGTTTGCTGGCTTACACCATCCACCGCTGTGCTTGCGTCAATGGTCGCATTGACGATGGCGAGATTTTCCGCATACCCCGCTACGCCGCCTACCGCCAGCCAGTTGTCCGCAATCGGGGTTACTGTATAATCAGGGTTGTAGGGCATATCCGCCTTTACGGTTATCTGGCTATTTACGGTTGCCGTGTCAAACTTGCCGCCCACAATGGAACCGGCGACGCCGCCCGCTTTCACGATGGGGTGGGCCAACACAGTAGATGTGCTGGTGTACAGCACATTCAGGCAAGCCTTTATGGTGATATTGCTGAAAGCTGTGTCCGGCTCTGCGGAACCGACTAGCTCACCCACATAAAAGTCGATGTCTTTCTCGGTGGTGGCGGTAACGTCAAACGTGCCGGTAATGGTAATCCCGTCAAAGCGTGTGCCTGTCGCCTGTCCGACAAGGCCGCCCACATACGGGGCGCTAGTCGGGCCGACGATGCCCGCCGTGATGTTCACCGTCAGGTTTGAGATGCCCCCGCCTGCCGTTTGCGCGAAGACGCCGACATAGTTGCCGCTGGCGTCAAAGCTCTCAACCGTGATGGTGCGCCCACCGCCGTTGAAGGTACCGGTAAAAGGCCCGCCAACGCGGTTTGGGTCGCCAATTGGGATCCAATCCGTCAGCGTCAAGTCTGCGGTAAGATTATAGTTGCCGTTGAGCGGATAGCCGGGATCGTTCCCGATAAGTTCCAGGTCGTCAACATTATCAATGTTGATCCCCACGATGTTGGCGCTTGACTGCGACGCCAGCAGAGCCGCATCCCCGCCGGCAAGACCGCCGGGGCCGTCTACAGCTTCGCATGAAGCAAAGATCATGGCCGAAACCATAATCAAAGTTATGACGGATTTTCCAATCCGTCCAAATACGTTTGCGCTAGTACTCATAAGAGCGCCTCCTAAAAAAAGTTTTGCGGATACACTCCTCCGCACGAGATCCTCTCGCTCATGTTCATCATCCTTAGCCATAAATTTTCTCCTTATTATGGTAAAGCCAGAAATACATCCACAGCAAAATGCCGCAGATACCGACAAAATGATTCGCCTTTCCCCACATTTTCACGAAGTATCGTTTATCATAAACGCCTCCTTGCAATCTATCGCTCAACAGCCGCCCGAAAGCCGCCGTTTTTGCCCGAATAATGCACCAGCCATTTAATCTTCCCACTCTTCCCACTTATCCCAATTCGCACTAGTAGCAGCATCCAAACTCACGCTCGCGCCCGCAGTCGCATCGCGGTATATCTTGTTGTCGGATTTCGCTATTGCATGGCCTTTTTTTTCATCTGTATCTGGTTCTGTAACCGTATTGGCCAACCCATTGTATTCAGTCTTGCCGTAGATAACGCCGCCGGTTTTGGTAAAGGCATTAACATAGAACAGTACCGCCCCGGCGTTGGTTGCCGCTTTGTTACCCTTTATCTCGCCGCCGGTCATAGCGAAGGCGCCTTGCGCGAGGCAGACACCGCCGCCTAGTTTCGCATCATTGCCCTCAATAACCGCCGTCCCTTCCATCGTAAAAGTCCCGCCATTGACATAAACACCGCCGCCATAGCCATTAGTTTTATATAGAACATGGTTATTATTAATACTCCCGCCTGACATGGTAAATATTCCTGCTGAATTGACTCCGCCTCCGCCGGAACTAGTCGCATCTGAGGTGCCGACTGTGTTATTGCTGATGGTTCCGCCAGTCATATCAAATGTGCCATCGGCACTGACAACTACGGCTCCTCCTTTTGCGGTTTTGTTGCTACTCACATTGGCATCAATCGTACCGCCGTTCATGGTGAACTCACCTCCCGCCACAACCCGCACAGTGCCGACGACGGAACCCGAATTGGTATTCCCCGTTATCCTGCTTCCCGCTTCCATCGTCAGTTTGCCTGTTTTAGTAGTTACCGTATTCCCCACGATAACCAGTGCTTTATCGTTTCCACTATGTCCTTCAAGCGTAATGTTATTTCCTAAAATCAATTCCGGCACATCGTCCGCCGCGTTCCCATACACCGTAAACAACGTGTTTTTACCGTTCATTTTTATCGTAATATTGTCCTCGTAATTGTCCGTGCTCTCATCGCTTGTCAAACCCAGCAACGTAATCTTCAGATTCTTATTTTTGTTATCAGTCCCTGTATTACCGCCACCCGTTCCAATCGTCCACCCACTCGTTACCGTTATATTGTCATCCAGCACAACCGTATAACTCGTATCCGCCGTGCTGTTCGCCTTTATCCACGCAAACGCCTTCGTAATCAGGTTGGCGTCCGCCGTATTCTCTAAATCCATCTGGGCGCCATCTTCAATATCGCCCTCATACAGCCCCGCCGTCAGTTCCGCCTGCACCGACGCCGTACACACCGCCGTTACGCCGCCCGCTTCCGCTACCGCCTTAATCTCCGCCTTTCCTACGTCGAGCGCCGTCACCCGCCCCGTCTCATCTACGGGAAACAAAGCCGGCTTGCTCGAAACCCAGGACACCCCGCCGCTTGCGTTGGACGGGGTCAGCGCCGCCGTCAGTTGCACCGTCTGGCCGACCTCCAGTTTCAGTTTGTTATCCACCAGCGTAATCCCCGGCGCGGCCACACCCAGCGTAATCCCCGTCGCCTGCGTCCATTCTTCATCGCCGCCGGAACCGGCGCCCGCTATCGTGTACTCCGCCGCAAGCATACTGCTATTCGCAAGCCCGTCTTTCATCGCGATAGCTTTCACCGTCTTGGCCGCGTCGATAGTGATCACCGTCTCGCCGGGCGTATAGATCGCGCTCGCGGCGGTCGGCGCAGCTCCGTTCGTGGTGTAACGGACAACCGCCCCCCCCGTCGTCGAGCCAAGCGCAACCACCGTCCCGGAGGCGACCGCCCGCGCCGGGGGATTCGCCCAGGGCCGCGCAACCTTCCCCGGGGCGACAATTGTGTACTCCGCCGTTAGCATACTGCTGTTATTTATTCCGGCCTTCACCGCAATAGCCTTCACCGTCTTATCGCCGTTAATCTCTATCGGGCCGTCATAGCGTAACGTCGAACTTCTATCATTCGTTTCGTCCGCCGGGTCCGGATCTGTGCCGTCCGTTGTGTAGTAAATCACCGCGTCATCGGGCTTAGTGGTCAGCTTGACTTTCGTCCCCCCGTCAACCTCCCCCGCCGGAGGCATAGCCGACGGCCGCGCCGCTCTCGTATAAACATCCTGCATTTCGCCGCCTACATAGACTATATTATCTTCACACGCAAAGAACCCCGCGGCAAAAACCAAAGCCGCCGCGGTCAAACCAAACCGGTAACCCGTACTTTTCATAAAAAACTCCTTCCAAATAGAATTAAATTTAAAACCGTTGAATCAGTTCCAAAACCTCAACTTTTGGAACTGTCTCCATTAACTTTTCTTACAAAATCCCGCATTCAGTTAAAAAGCGCGGGAGTCAAAATATGTTTGTTGTTTATAGCTTTTATATGCGGAGTCTTGGAAAGCGCATGGCCGCCGCGTATAAAAAAAGAAAAAACAGCCGCGAAAAATTATTAAGATATATCCGGTAGCGGGGGGAGGGGGGGGGGGGGGATAACCTAACGCGCCAAATTTCCTGTAACGGGAGCTTTCCAAAAAACCGGCTGGTTTTGCGGCGCTGATTTTGAGGAAGCGGCGAAAAATTAGTTTTTCCAAAAAAAAGCCAAAATTGTTTTATAACGGGTGAGGTTTTAGGAAGATTCAGGGCGCGTTGTAGAGTGAAACTCCAAACTGCGGGCGTTTTTATGGCGCGGGCGTGTACAACGTCCCGTAATAGCCAGGCGGGGGTGATCCGCATAACTTTTCCTCCGGCTTTACGCGAGCCTGCGGCTTTGACGCCGCTTTCGGATTGACGCGGGTTAAACCCGCCGCATCCCAGACGACCCGGCTTATGGCCCGGCTTTTCGTTTACGAAAGTCCGGCCAATCACGGTTACGCGATAGCGGAGGAATACGCCCTAAGGCGGTCGCCTCCTTCCTCGTGAGATGCTGACAAAAGTTATATCACAAAGTGAATAATATTTTAAGTCCCATTTTACATAAAAGAAAAAGACAAATGGCTGGGTTTTAGCTTCTGGCGCCGCAAGCGGCTGGCGGAGTTTTGAGCCTTGCGCCGCTGTAAGCAAGCAAAAAACACGATGCGTTGACAAAAGGCCGTAAAAATGATAGTTTAGCGGCGAAAAGTTATTTTGAGCTTATTCCAAACCCGGTTAGTTTTGCCAGGATTTTGCGGTTTCGCAAGGTTGCTGTTCCAAGGCGTTAGGTTTTGGGACGGCCATTTGTTAATAAAAGCGGCGCGTTTTATTTAGGAGCGTTTATGATTCGGGGCGTTGATATTGTTAAAGGCACTTGTTTATTGCAAAAAGGGCAGCCTTTTATTGTTGTAGAAAGAGAATTTCACACGCCGGGCAAAGGCACGGCCATAGCTCGCGTTAAGATGAAGAGCATAAAAGACGGTTCCGTTCTTACGCTTACAATTCCTACGCAGCAAGAAGTTGAAGACGCCGATGTAGACGTTCGCAAATGCCAGTATCAGTATTCGGATAAAGAAACCTATCATTTTATGGACGGGGAAACTTACGAACAGTACGATGTGCCTGTTTCCAGCATGGAAGAAAAAAAATACTATTTGCAGGAAGGCGGGAATTATGAGCTTACTATTTGGGAAGGCGTTGTAATCGACATAAAAATCCCGTACAAGGTGGTTTTTACAGTAGCCGAGAGTGAAAACTATGTAAAAGGCGACACTGTTTCCGGCGCGACCAAACCTATAACTACAGAAACCGGCCTTGTTGTGCGCGTTCCGCTGTTTATTAAACAAAACGAAAAAGTAATGGTGAACACCGAAACAAACGAATATGTAGAGCGCGTCAACTAAAAATTCGGATTTTACTGGTTTAAAGCGTTTTTACAGTTAGGGCCTTGTTTTAAGCGTCCGCGAAAAGCGCAATAAAGGTTTTAGGCGAGTGGTTTTACGTCGTGTAGTTAAGTTCAAAATTTTATTTTCGTAAATATGCTTCATATTTATTTTGGAGACGGCAAGGGGAAAACAACCGCCGCCGCCGGGTTATGCGTCCGTTACAGTTTTTACGGGCGGCCCGTCTTTTTTTGTCAATTTCTAAAAAGCGCTGTTAGCGGAGAGGCGGTTCAGCTTCAATTGGCCGGCGTAAAGATTTACCGTTGCGAAAAACATTTTCCTTTTACATTTAACATGGACGAGCGGCAGAGGCTGGAATGCGCCGTTTATGAGGAGCGTCTTTTTAAGGAGGCGGCGGAGGCCGCTGAAAAAAAAGCGCCGTGCCTTCTGGTTTTGGATGAGGTGATAGACGCGATTGAGGAAGGGCTTCTTGCGCCGGAGCCGGTTCTTTCTCTCGCGGAAAAAGCGGCTCGCGCACCGGACGGCTTGGAACTGGTTATGACCGGGCGCCGTCCGGGGGACGTTTTTGTTTCTCTCGCGGATTACATGACGGAATTCAAAAAGCGCAAACATCCTTACGATAAAGGGACGGGCGCCCGCAAGGGAATAGAATTTTAGGGCGCGTTTTCCGCAATAATTTGGCCGCTTTGCCGGGCAAAATAATTTGGCCGTTTTAGCGGCCAAAATAATTTGGCCGTTTTAGCGGCCAAATTCTCAATCTCTTGCGCGCAAAGAGCGTTTTTATTTTTCTAAACTTGTTTTATTGTCTAAAAACGGATAGGCTTTTGGCATGGTGAAAGAATTTATAAAATACGACGCCGTGCGCAACAACGCTTTTAAACTGGCCGGGCGGATAGTGGGGGACGGTTTTTTCCCGGACGTTATTTATGTTTCTTTGCGGGGCGGCGCGTATTTGGGCAACGTTATCAGCGAATATTTCAAAATTGTTGACAAAAGGAAGCGCCCCGTCTATTATGCGGCGGTCGTAGCCCGTTCTTACACTGGCGTGGCGCAAACCGAAAGCGTGAGGGTGGAAGGCTGGACGTATCCGCCAGAGCATCTGCGTTCAGGCGAGCGGGTTTTACTTATAGACGATATTTTTGATTCCGGCGAGACTATCAATTGTCTTGCGTCAATAATTTTGGAAAAAGGCATAACCAGGGAAGACTTAAAAATCGCCGTCCATGATTACAAATATTTTTACGACCGCGAAAAGCAATTGCCTGTACAGCCTGACTATTGGTGCCGCAAGCACGAACTTTCCGTAAAAGATGAACCTTCGTGGATACATTATTTAAGCCATGAACTTATAGGCCTTTCTCCAGAAGAATTGGAAGAGCATTATTTTAAGCAAGACGGCGGTTTACGCAAAGTTTTAGAGGGCAAGCTTTAATTTTGGCGTTTTTGTCTTTTAACCCGCGTTAATCTTTTAACGGCGGCGCGGCGGAGTAAAAAATGAAAAGATTCGCGTTTTTTCAAAAAATCCACAATGCGAAAAAAGTTTATTTTTAAAATAATTGATTTTTTTTATTTTTTCATGTGGTTTCAGGCCGCGTTGTTATATGCGGAGGAGGAAGGGGGCGGAGAATTGAATGAGCCGTTCCCGCTGGCGCCTGTTTTACAAACTGTTTTTTTGGGGCTTCCTTCGTGGGGGCCGGACTGGCCGCTTGACGCTCCGGTAGACGCTTTTACTGTTAAATCCCAGGACGGCTGGAAGGTTATACGCTTGAATTACGGCGGAGTTAAAGCGGAATTAAAGCGTGAAGGCGCCTTTTTAACCGCTTTTCCATATTTATACGGCGCAAAAATATATCAGGTTCATGTCGAATACGATTCCTTCAAAAGGGTGAAGTCTCTTTTTTTAGAGAATTTAGCGGAAGATGATTCTATTAATGAAGGCGCGGAAGGAGTGGAGATAGAGGCTTTGGAATACGAAGGCGGCGGATTTTTTCCCGCGGTGTTGCGAATTAAAAACGGCGAAACTTATTTTTTTGCAAGCCTTTATGAATCTGGAGATGAAATTATTGAAACATGGTTTTCGCAAGAAAGCGAAGACGGCGGGGAGGAGGGCGGAGACGCTCAGGTTAAAGGCGCCGCGGCGGCTGTCGCGGCTGTATACACCGGAAAAACCATTGATTGGATAAAAGACTCGCTGGTAATCAGCAAGATAACGAGGGTTTATCCCGAAGAACAGGTTTTGGAAGAGCGTTTTTTTGACGGCATGGGCAATATTACCGAAATAAGGTCGGAAAACGGCGTTTACAGCGCTCTTTACAACGAAAAGGGGCCGAGGTATTGGAACGGGTTGTACCTTCAGTGGGACGAAAACGGCCTTCCCGTTAGGCTTTCCGGCAAAAATGGCGGCGTTTTGGACGGCGTGTTTTTTCGGTATGAATACACTTTCGATGCGCGGGGAGAATGGATAAAACGTCTGGAAATAAAAATGACGCGAAATGGCGAGGTTTTTATTCCGGAAGGATACAGTCTTGTTACGCGGGAAATAGAATATTGAATTTATTAAGGAAGATATGATTGATTGGCGGGATGAACTATACCAAAAAACGTTTAACGAAGAATTGCGCGGAGTGCGTCTGCGGCTTAGGTCGGAAAGCGGCTGTACACTGGAAGATTTAACTCTCCTTTTAAAACAACTTTACGAAATGGAAGGCTCAGACTGGCTTGGAAGGGGCGAAGTCGCCGGCATAACGCTTAACGCGCAAATCGCCGCGTACGAAACGGCCTGCGCCGCTATAAAAGCCGGCCAATCATTTTAGCGTTCTGTAAAATAAAAGCCGGCCTTTTGGACGTTTTGTTTTCCAGCCCAACCCAGCCCAGTTGCGGCGAAGGCGCAATCAGCGTTTTTTAGACGCGGCTGTAATTTTATTTTTCCACGGAAACCGGCTGATTTTTTTCAACCTCCCAGCGTTTATAAGGCCGCGAACCGCCTGTGAAACTTCATTTTTGCTCCAAATAGAGTTTGGCAAGGAAGATACGGTTGCGGCGGCTTCTTCCGTTGTAAAAGAGCGCGGGTTTTTGCGGAAAAATTCAACAAGCGCTTTTTCTTCGGCCAAAACAGTTTCGGCTCTAATGGCGCACACATCACAACATTCGGTTTCCGGCTTTACGCCGTCTCCTTCGTAATTAAGCATGGAAAGCAAGACTTCTCTCCGGCATTTTGAGCTGTCTCTGGCGTAGTTCATAAGGGCGCCCAGGCGGGCCGCCTCGTAATCTGTTCCGGCGCGTTTAAGGGCGTTTTCATCGTCCGGCCCCCAAATAAGGAAGGCCCGTGAAAACCCGCCGTCCCGCCCGGCGCGGCCTGATTCTTGCAGGTACGCTTCCACTGACGGCGGGAAATCACGGTGTATTACTGTTCTAACGTCCGCTTTATCGACCCCCATTCCGTAGGCGCAGGTTGCAACTAGAATTCCGTTCCGGCTGGAAAAAAACCATTTTTCCACCGCGCTTTTTTCTTCGCGCTCAAGCCCTGCGTGATAAAACCTAACTTCTTTTTCGTTTAACGAGGCGCGAAGGTAACGGGCGAGTTTTTCCGTTCCTGGGCGGGAAGAACAAAAAACTATGGCGGGTCTTTCATTTTTAAGCAAAAGAAGGCGGGTCGCGGCGTCGCGCAAAACCGCTCCGCAAGCCGAGTAACTGATGTTCGGCCTGTCTGGGTTGCCTATTATTCTATGCGCCCCGCTGGAGCCGAAAATATAATGGTTTATTTTTTCTAAAACCGGAGCGGAAGCTGTGGCGGTAAAAGCTGTAACAATAGGTGCGCCGGACGCCTTTATAATTTTATCGATTTCTTTGTAAGAGGGTCTAAAACTTTCGCCCCATTCGCTTACGCAGTGCGCTTCGTCAATAACAACGTGCGCTATTCCCAAAGAAGGCAATATCCGCAACGTTTTTGGCGTAAGCAGCGTTTCCGGATTCGATATGATGAATTTGTTTTTTTTATTTTTTATTCCTTCCCAAACCGCTTCACGTTCTTCCGCGCTTTGACCGCCGCGCAATGTTACCGGCGTTAAATTTTTTTCTAAAAGGCTGCGTTCCTGGTCGGCCATAAGCGATAAAATAGGGTAGATTACCAGAGTCGGCCCGTCCAGCAACATGGCTGGAAGCTGGAAGCACAAGGATTTTCCCGCGCCGGTGGGCAGGATTATTATCTGCCTGCCCAAACTCGCCGCGTCCTTTGCGGCGCCTTCGCAAGGAATTGCGTTTTCGTTATTAAACGGGGTGGATTCGGCTGAACTTAAAGAAGAAGCGCCGGTTTCTCCAATTTTTTTGACGCCCACGCCGGCCGCTTCCGCCGCCTCCAGAATATTGGAAACGGCCAGCCTTTGGTAGGGAAATAAATAATTTAGCCCGAACAATTTGTGAACGGCGTTTTGGATTGCGTCTTCCGCAACCAGGCTTTCGTTTTTTTCCGCGATGCTCATACCGTATATACGCGAAAAAATAATTTTTTGATTTTATTTTTACATTTTTTAGGGTTTTATGGCCGCAAGCCGGCGCGGTTTAGCAAAGTATAAGTTATAATAAAAAAAGACGGGTTTATAACCCTTTAAAAGCAAAGCGCCTGTTTTTGACAACAGGCGCTAAAATATTTAACTAAAAAAACTTGCTTGGGAGTATTTTTAAGATTTAAAGCTTACGCTTGTCCGGCTGAACCTAGCACGTTTTTGTTTTTATCGGCGTACATTTTTTTTAGTTCATCGCGGGCCGGGCCCAAATATTTACGCGGGTCAAATTCGCTTGGGTTTTCGGCGAACACTTTACGTATAAGAGCAGTCATGGCAAGGCGCCCGTCGCTGTCAATGTTGATTTTACAAACCGAGCTTTTAGCCGCTTTGCGAAGCTGTTCTGAGGGAATGCCCACCGAATCAGGCAATTTGCCGCCGTATTTTTCAATTATTTTTACATATTCAATTGGTACGGAAGATGAACCGTGCAAAACGATTGGGAATCCCGGTATTTTTTTCATTATTTCGTCCAGGATGTCGAAACGAAGCGGAGGGGGTATTAAAATTCCATCCGCGTTGCGAGTGCATTGCTCCGGTTTAAATTTTGTGCGTCCATGGCTTGTGCCTATGGAAATGGCCAGGGAATCAACTTTTGTTTTTCCTACAAAATCAATAACTTCTTCCGGTTGGGTGTAATGCGATTCCGCGGCGGAAACTTCATCTTCCACGCCGGCGAGCACTCCAAGTTCGCCTTCCACGCTTACATAATCTTTTTGCGCGTGCGCGAAATCGCAAACTTTTTTTGTAAGAGCTACGTTTTCTTCGTAAGGAAGATGCGAGCCGTCTATCATTACGGATGAAAAACCGCTTTCTATACAATCTTTGCAAAGCTCAAACGAATCGCCGTGATCTAAATGTAAAACTATAGGTATGTCAAAGCCAAGTTCGTGGGCGTATTCCACCGCCCCCCTGGCCATGTTTTTTAACAAATTTTGGTTCGCGTACTTGCGGGCTCCGGAAGAAACCTGCAAAATCACCGGTGATTTTGTTTCTACACAAGCCTGAATAATCGCTTGCAATTGTTCCATGTTGTTAAAATTATAAGCGGGGATGGCATACCCGCCGGATACCGCTTTGGCAAACAATTCTTTCGTGTTCACCAACCCTAAATCTTTGTACGACGTCATAAAAACTCCTTGTCTTATCCGGGTTAAGTTAATTTAGGCGGCTCTTCCGCCTGCCCAGGCCTTGGTAGGGCGCCCATTTTTTGTTTAAGTTCCAGTAACATTTTATCCGAACTTGCGTCAGTTTTTTCTAGTTGAGCGAATTGTTTTTCCAAATCGCTGTCCGCGCTAAAGTCGGACATTTCTTTGGAAGCCTCGGCGTTAGCCTCCAACTCGTCCACTTTTTTCGCCATACGGTTGAAGGTGTCGAAAGAACCCTTGTTTGAAGACAGGCCGCTCATCGTGTCGTGTATTTTTTGCTGCGCTTCGGCGCGTTTCGCTCGCGCTATAAGCAGGTTCTTCTTGCGTTGCGCGTCGTCAATTTTTATTTGAAGTTCTTTTAACGAAGATTTTAATTTTTCCACCGAATCTTTTTGAGCCGCCCATTGCTTGTAGTATTCGGCGTGAGCGTTGTCGAAATCCTGCTTGCGAAGTAAAGCTTCTTTCGCGAGGTCGTCTTTGCCCGCCTGCACCGCCAGCATGGCTTTGCGCTCCCATTCTTCGGCCTGGTTCTTTTGGCTTAAAACTTCCCGTTCAAGCTTTTTTTCGTCCGCTATCGCTTGCGCCACCGACTTTTTCGATTCTATAAGCTGCTCGTTCATATCAATAAGCAACTGATTCAACATTTTTTCCGGTTTTTCAGCTTTGTTTAAAAGAGCGTTTATATGAGCGGAAATAACTGTTTTTAATCTAGAGAACAAACCCATTTTTACCCCAAAAACACTCTGCCGGTTTCGTCCACGGCCAGAATAGTCTTACAGCCGGAACAACGGAAGCGCCCGGACTTTGAAGCCTTTAACTTTTTAGCGCATATAGGGCAATCAAAAATTTGCGGAAAAGCGCCGTTTGAAATACTCGAACTGCCGTTCTTGAAAAAATTCTCAGCGGCTTCCTGACTGTCTTTTATATTGAAAAATGAAGAAAAACCCAGAAGTTGAAAAACTTCCAAAACCTTAGGCTGAACTTCGAATAGTACAAGGCTTCCGTTGGAAGCCTTTAATGTTTTAAGAAAAGTGGTGAAAGAACCTATGCCGGTGGAAGATACATAGTTTAAAGCCCTGCAATCAAACGCAAGATTCAAAAAACTCGCGTCTATCGCTTTTTGCACGCGCTTTTGAAAAGAATTAGAATTGTATGTGTCTATATAACCCGTAAGCACCAATATAAGACCGTTTACAACGCCTTCAATTCTTTTTAGGTCAATTTTCAAACTATCGTCTTTTTCTGTGTCGAAGCCAATTACGATTTCATCGTTAGTCATAAATACCTATCCCGATTCAAATTGAAGTTGCCGGTTATTCGGCTTTTCAGTTCAATAATATAACGATTTATTTCTTTTTGCAAGACCCGCCTTTTATATTTTCTACAGGATTGAAAAACCTCAGGCTAACGCGCTTGTTGAAACACGGCCTGTTATAAAATAACCGTGATTATAATTGAGCCTGTTCCAAAGCCCGGTTGGTTTTGACAGGCTATTGCGGTTTCTTGGGCTAAAGCCTTGAAAAACAGTTTAAGGCCGTTTTTGCTACGCCCGCGTTTAAAAGTTAAGCGCTCTAAACTTTTATTACATTTGGCCGGGAAGGCGCAAGCGTAATTTTAAGCGCGATTAAAACCCTGTTCCGGCCTTGCTTTTATGTTCAACGCCCGTTTTTAAACCGTTTTTATACGTTGAATTGAGGCGGAACGGCGCCCCGCCCGCCTAAAATTTATTTTCAGTTGACCTTTTCCGTCAAAAAAACTAAATTATGTTAACGAACGGTCGTAAACTAAAATGTGAAACTTTTATGATTCCACCCTGTTTTTTTAAAGGAAAGCGAAAGTTTTTAACGAGGAGTGATATAAATTTATGAAAAAAAAGTTTTTTGCGCTTATTCTGTTGGGTTTAACCGCGGCGCTTTTTGTCTCCTGCAAAAAAAATGCCGTAGCGGACGGTAAAAACGCGGACCGGGAGGCCCCCGTGTTCGCCGTCAACACTACGCTTGCAAGCGAAGGGGAAATTCAGGATTACCTGGCGTTGTCAGGCGATATAGTCGCCGGCTCCACCGTAGACGTTTATTCGGACGCCGCCGGTAAAATTACGCGCATTTATGTATCGGCGGGCTCCAGGATTAATTCCGGCCAGGCCATAGCCGAGGTGGACCCTTCTAAACCCGGCATGAGATACGCCAACTACATTGTGCGGGCGCCTATATCTGGAACCGTTGTATCCGTAACCGGCCAGGTCGGAATGACGATTAGCCAGGCTGTATCTGTAGCGCGCCTTTCCAGCACAGGCGCGCTGGAAATAGCCATAAATATTCCTGAGCGTTTTATTTCTAAAATAGCTTTAAACCAGCGTTGCGAAGTAACCCTGGACGCCTATCCCGGCGAGCGTTTCCGGGGCGTTATACGGGAAGTAAGCCCTGTTGTAGACAACGCTTCCCGCACCATGGCGGTAAAAGTGAACGTGGAAAACCAGGGTTCCAGACTAAAGGCGGGTATGTTCGCAAAGGTAAAAATTATAACGGAAACTAAAACCGGAATAGTCCGCATCCCCTCTTCAGCCCTGGTTGAACGCATGAACGAAACGTTTGTTTTTACCGTTGAAGAAGATGAAAACGACCCAGCGCATCAGATCGCGCGAAAAACCCTGGTAAAACCGGGAATTAACGTGGACTCCGTTTTGGAAATACAGGAAGGGCTTGACGCGGGGCGGGAAATAATAAGCAAGGGTCAAACGCTTTTAAGCGACGGCGCGAGAATTAGAATAATCGAAACGACGCCGGCTATTTAACGGCGGCCTTTATAACGGAGTAAAATATGAGTTTAGTTAGATCTGTCGTAAACCGTCCCACTACGGTTTTTATCATCTTTTTGTTGCTGGTGGGATTGGGCTTCTTTGCTTTTGTAAACTTGCCCATAGACCTTATGCCCGAAATAAACCCTCCCTACCTGGTTGTAAGCACCACATACACCGGAGCCGGCCCGGAAGAGGTTGAAAGAACGGTGACCCGCACCATAGAAGCGGCGCTCGCCGGGGTTTCAGGCCTGGAAAACGTAACTTCCACCTCCAGCAAAGGCTCCAGCGTGGTGGTTATGGAATTTACGTACGGCGTTGATTTGGTGGACGCCGCGAATTCGGTGCGGGACGCGATGGAAAGGATTCGCCGTTACCTTCCAACAGACGCCGATTCGCCTAGCATCTTCCGGTTCGACCCTTCCTCGATGCCTATTATGGGCCTTACGGTTACAAGCCCAAACCGCAGCCCCGATGAACTGCGCCGCCTTGTGGAAGATACTATAGTCCCGCGCCTTGAACAAACGCCGGGCGTGGCCACCGCTACAGTAAGCGGGGGGCGCGAAAAAATAATCCGCGTGGAAATCCCCGGCTCCAGACTGGAAGCGTATAATCTTACGATAAGCGGGATTCAAGCTTTAATCGCCGCGCAAAACTCCCAGGTGGCCGCCGGCACAATAACCGAAGGCGGGCTTTCTTACATACTTACAACTATGGGCGAGTACAGTTCTATAGACGACATACGCAACACCGTCATAGCCTACAAAGGCGGCGGCTATGTAAACGGCCAGGTTATGCAGCCGGTTCCTGTAAAACTGCGTGATATAGCCAACGTGTTTGAGGGCTATCGCGATGAAACCAGTTCGGTTTTGGTTAACAGCGAGCGCGCCGTTCAGATGTCGGTGCAAAAACAAAGCGGGAAAAATTCGGTTTTGGTGGCGAAAGAGTTGCGCAACCGCCTGCCGCTAATACAAAAAGAAATACCGGCGGACGTTCAAATAAAAGAATTGTTTAACACCACCGATTCAATTGAAGCGTCTATAAGCCAGGTTACCTCCACCGCTATAAGCGGGGCGCTTCTGGCCGTTTTAATACTTTTTTTGTTTCTGCGCTCAATCAAACCCACTCTGATTATAGGGGTGAGCATTCCGGTTTCAATTATTGTAACTATAATGCTGATGTACTTTTCCGGCCTGACTTTAAATATGATGACGCTGGCCGGCCTCGTGCTCGGCATAGGGATGCTTGTAGACAACTCCATAGTTATATTGGAGAACATATACCACTACCGCGAAAAAGGCTCAAAATTGATTCCCGCGGCGATTTTAGGATCTTCCGAGATGATCACCGCAATTTTCGCTTCCACGCTCACCACAATCTGCGTTTTCGCGCCGCTGGTTATGTTCCAAAGCCTGCTGGAAATGGCGGGCGAAATGTTTTCCGGCCTGGCGTTCACCGTGGTCATTTCATTGGGAATTTCGCTTCTTACGGCCACATTCCTTGTTCCGGTTTTGGCCAGTCATTATTTTCCGCTTGTAACCAGAAAACAAAAGCCGCTTACAGGTTTTTTGGCGGCCCTCGACAAAATCTTTGAAAATTTTTTTTCCGGCCTGGATAAAAAATACCGCAATTCCATAAAGTGGGTGCTAGGCCACAAACTCGTAGTCGTCATCCCCACAATCCTGCTGTTTGCCGTGAGCATAGCCGCCATTCCAAAAATAGGCTGGCATTTTATGCCGGAACAAGACCAGGATTCCGTTTCTATTAGCATAACGATGCCTTTGGGAACGCCGCTGGAAGAAACTGCGCAAACTTTGACGCAACTTCAGGCGCTCGTGGAAAAAGAAGTAAAGGGATATGAGGCGCTGATTTTAAATGCGGGAGGCGGCGGCGGAGGCATGGGTATGAGGCAGGCCCAGTCGCATACCGGAAGCCTGCGCATCAACCTGCCGGATTTTGACGAGCGCATAGATACGGCGGACTCTATTAAAGCCAAAATGCGTAAATATTTTAACGATTTTCCCGGCGTGAGCTTTAGATTTTCAGGCGGTATGGGAGGCATGGGAGGAAGCGGTACGCCGATAGACATCGTTTTAAGGACGGACGACCTAAAAAAAGGCAAAGAAATAGCGGAAAAAATATCCGATCTGCTTAAAGAGGTTCCAGAGGCGGTGGAGCCCCAGGTTGATTTGAAAGACGGCCTTCCACAATACGAAATACTGCTTGACCGCGAGCGTATGTACTCGCTAGGCCTTAACGCCGCGACCGTGGGAAACGAGTTGAAGGCGGCGGTGGACGGTCTTATCGCCACCCGTTACAGGGCCTCCGGCATAGACTATGACGTAGTGTTGATTTTGGCGGAAAGCGACCGCAGCAGCCTGCCGGCGCTGGACCGCATTTTTGTAAACAGCCCCGCAACTAACAGCAGAGTGCCGCTTTCCAACTTCGCCCAGTTTAGCCCCGGAACCGGCCCGATGACTATAAGCCGCGAAAATCAAAGCCGTGTAATACACGTAACTTGCGGCCTGCAAGCCGGAACGAAACTAAACGCGGCGGAAGAAAAAATAAGAGCGCTTGTGCAAAGCCGTATACCCGCGGAAGAAGACGTGGTGATTGATTTTTCAGGCGACAACTCCGAAATGCTAAAACTTATGAAACGTTTCCTTCTAATTATTATAGTCGCTATATTTTTGGTGTTCGGCGTTATGGCCAGCCTTTTTGAAAGCTTCCGCGATCCGTTCATCATACTTTTCACCATCCCGCTTTCGCTTATAGGCGTAGTCGCCATATACGCGATGACGGGAGATATGTTCAATATTTTAACGGCTGTCGGCCTTTTGGTTTTGGTGGGCGTAATTGTAAATAACGGCATAGTCCTGGTGGACTACACGAATTTGCTGCGTAAAAGAGGTTTTTCTTTAACAGACGCCTGCGTGGAAGCGGCCGGGAACCGCCTGCGCCCAATTTTAATGACCACTTTAACTACGGTTTTGGGACTTATTCCAATGGCTTTCGCCCCAGGCGAGGGCAGCGAAATGGTCGGCCCCATAGGAAAAACCGTTTTAGGCGGCCTAACTTTCGGAACCATAATGACTCTGTTTTTAATGCCTACCGTTTACACCATATTTAATAAACGCTCGGACGAGCGCGCGGCCAGAGCGGAGGCTAGGAGGGAGCGTATAGCCGCGGGCCTTTCCGCGAAAAGCTCCCGTAAAGAAGGAGGAGCGCAATGATACGTTTGGAAATTATCGCCAATAATTCTGTGGAAGAAAATATACTGGATGAATTCAAAAGCTCAGGCGTAGCCAAACATTATACAAAAATACCCAACATACACGGCGTCGGATCAAGCGGATCGCGCTTGGGCGACCCGATTTGGCCGGAAGAAAACTTTTCTTTTGTAATTTGGTGCGAAGAAGAAGAGGCCGCGCTTATAAAAGAAGCCGTAAAAAGGGTGAAATCTAGCTTCCCAAACGAAGGCGTAAAAGTTTTCAGTTTATCTTCTGTTTCGTAGCCGGCGGCGCCTTCCGGCCTTGAAATTTTATATTTATGACGTATTTTAGCCGTTGCGTTCCGCGTAACGGTTAAAATACGCGCTTTCAACTCCGCCGCTCGCCGCCAGACGTTTTCGTTTTAATAGCTTGGCGCGGTTGTTAGACTTGTTCGCTAACCCTGTTAAATCCGTAACCCAAAGTTAATAATAGCGCAAATAATAGTTATTCTTAGCAAACACATCGACAACTATGTGTTCAAAGGATGACGCGCCGCGCTTTTAGAACTTTCTTGTCAGGCGGACGGAAGCTTTTATCTTTTATCAAGGCGTCTTCCACCCGTTGCATCGTCTCACAAACAGCGCTCTTTCCAAGGCCGTAATCGCCGCCGATGCTTTCCATCGTCCGATACTCCCGCGGATATTTCAATGTTATGTACAATTTGTCTTCTATCGCCAACTTGGGCGGTTTCCCTCCCCTTTGGCGCGGAATGTCGAATTCTTTCTGAAGAATTGACTTCATCTTTTCAAACGCATCAGGTTTCACCCCGTATAACCGTTTAAATAACGCCGCTTTGGCATCCGCCGCCGCTTCTCTCCTTCCCATGCCTTGATTATATCTTCTTGCCGGGCGAGCGAACAAGTTTATTATATTCTTGTTCTATTAAAACTATCATTAAATTCCAAAAAAAAATCATCTTCATAAGTTGGTCTACCAATTACTAAGCATCCACCATCAGAAAATTTAAACATAACAGAATGGACTTGTTCGCCAACCCGGTTGGTTGTCGCTCAAGTCTTGCAAAATGCTGCGCATTTTGCGTTTTCAAGCGGAAGTTGTTCGAAAACTTGAAGTTTCCGAACAACTCTAATAAAAATTATTCTGTTCGTGGGAATAAAAAACATTAAAAGCATGAAATTCGCGCTTTGCCATATTTGGCCTCCTTTATGGTATAATTTAGGATACATATCTTATTTTATCTCTATCAATATTCTTTTCATTTTTTGAAATTTTAACCAATTTATCCCTAATTTCGCATAACGTTCCAGCGGTATGGCGACGGTTTTTCGCAACCCGAGCCGCCTACCGGAGACTACAGCATATACACTCATGTTATGCGAAGCGCGCCAACTCGGTTGTGAATTCCATTGTATCGTCGCCGCATCGCCATTGACCAACAAATGAATTCCCGCCGCCGCCGTGATCACATCCAACGAAAGTCAAATCTAACGCCATCGCCAACATTCACGGAACAGAAAAGTCTACATTTTTCATCTGAATACTCCTTGTGGTTTTTCCGCCGCCTTAATTTATATATACAATACGCTCGTATTATTTTTTCAAGATATTTTCGGCGCATTGCGCATATTTAAAATTGGTCGTCTCTAAAACAGAATCAATTTTAGAGACGCCTTGCCATTATTTCTTTTTGCTGGTTTCTGACGCTATGATAACGCCACCCCCGCCAACGGCAGCGCCAATAATAGCCCCTACCGCCGTTCCAACGCCAGGCGCAACTATAGTTCCTATCGCGGCGCCGGCGCCTCCAACCGCACCTGTTGCGGCCAACGCCCCTTCACTTTTTTTGTCGTTATATTCGCCCATTTTTTCCTCTTTTTAGTTTTCATTGGGAAAACCACTATATACATCTTCAGTGGTTTCATTATCATCTGATTTTCCATTCACACAATCCCAGAAATCCGGGCAATTAGGGCAATCCCCAATTGCTTTCAATTCTGGTTGACTGCGTTTATAAGCCATAGCTCATCCTGTTAATCTTCTCTTTTGTTTATACAACGTCATGTTTTTGCGCCGCGGGCGGCGCGGAGGCGTCTTTTAATCTTCCGGTTTATGGGGGCATTCCTTCCAGGGTTCTTTTTCAGGATGTATCAACCCCAAAATAGCATTTGTTATAGCCAAAACAACCCATTTAGGCAATTTCTGCTTTTCTCCAATAGCCCAGGCGATTTTAACAACTTCTTGGCTCCTACTGTCATAATGCTACACCACCCAGAAACTCTGACTTTAAGGACAACACCATATTCTTGTAAATGTCATGCGCCTTTTGATTTTCTCCCTTATCTAATGCTATAAAAGCCGGTTTAAGAGAGTTTTCCCATATCGCAACATATTTCGCCGCAACCGCTTATTCTCCTTTGCCGTCAATTTCGGCGCAAATACGGGGGCAATCTCATAATACTCCGCAATTTCCGCCTTCATTTTACGGGCGTTCCGTATCGTAGGCGCGGACGGCCCCCGCGCCCATAAATTTCAGATTTTATGGCACATAACGTTCCGGCTGTATGCGACGGCGTGGGAATGTAGCGTAGGGGAATGACCTAGCCATTGCGGAGGCCGAGGGCCTTTAGGCCCCGAAGCGCATACAGACCTGTTATGCGCTGTTTGCCCGCACCCAATTTATTCCATATTTTTTATTTGTTCTATTCTTATTTCTTCCAATCGCTCTACAGTTATTTCCGCCATTTCTTCCGGTATCCTTGGTTCTTGTTCCTTATGTATCCCAGTCTTTATCCGAACCGTTTTCATTCCGACCATCTTTGCCGGAATTATGTCTTTATCTATCCGATCCCCAACCATTATGCTTTCTTCTGCTTTACAATTACATCTTTTTAATATTTCTTCATAATACCTTGGATTAGGTTTTGTCATTTTATAATCATCCTGTATTTCAGTATATGTAAAATATTTTATTAGTTCTTTATCCGACAGAAATTCTTTAAAGTCTTTCCCATATTGGCCCAAAATGCCTATTTTGTAATACTTTGAATATTTTATCAAAAAATCTTCAATCCCGTCCATCAGTTCAAAATTGCCATTCAATTTTCCTATTTTATTTTTATAGTCCATTTTTGATATTTTAAATTTTTCCATGCCGTTTATATTTTTATATAAAATATAATCATAAATTTTTGGTATAAATCTATACACGGCATCTTCAACATCTTTCCAATAATTTTCCATTGAATAATTTCCATTGTATTGCCTTATTATTTGAACAATAATTGCCGCTGAATTATTTTCAAAATTTGATTCATTGAGAATAACCCCACCAGCATCTAAAAAGATATTTTGTATCATACAATATCCTTTATTTAACCGTTTCTATTATATTTTTTTCATTAATTTTGTCAATATATTTCCAACAAATCTTATGGCAAATTGCACATAACAATATGTATACGACGTTTCGGCAGGGCGAATAATCAAACCGTAGGTTTGCAACCCTACCAAAATGATTTTGCTCCATTACGAAACCGACCGCCGCCACATGGCGGCGGGCATGGGGTGGTTAGCGTCAATATATTTACCGCGTCAAGTCCGTGGTTTTGATCAACTCAAAAACGCCTCCATTGTCATCCGGGTCAGTGTACTGGAACACCTTGATAATTCGCGCCTTCATACCCGTGTCGGTGACGTCCGCTATAGGCGCGGTGAAGGTAACTCCGTGCGGATAACCTTGCCAGTTATAGGCTTGCCAGCCGGGGTTATAGGTATAGGCGTAGCTGGTATAAAGCAGCTCGGACGCCCCTCTCGGCTGACGTATGCCCGTCTGGAAAATATTCAGGCAGCCATAATCGCCCCGTGAAAATTTGGTAAAACGTGCGGGAGGTTCTTCAGTTCTGGCAATAACCGCGCCGTTTCCATTGACAAGTTCCGCCTGACAAAGGTAGAGGGTGTGGATGTCCGCGCTTATATCCCAAGCTTTCATGGCGTCAAGCGCCAAATTATTGGTAACAAAGCCTCTGTCTCCCAATATTCCGCCATCTGTTTGGGAATACCCGCCGAAGCCGCCCGCGCCGAATTGGAAAGTGTAGGTTGCCGTCATATCTTGCCGGTTGATTTCCGGTTCGCTCAAACGCTGTTCTGAAAGGTCAAGTATGAACTCTTGCAGGAAAGGGTTGTTGGCTTTGAAAAAGTCCTCGATTTCCTTCCGCAGGGCGGACCTGCGTTTTTCGGTTTCCAGTTTAATTTGGATGCTGTTGCCGGTAATGTCGCTGTAGATTTTTTTGGAGAGGAGAAGCCTCCGTAATAACGCTTCTTTGCTATTGTTACTGCTGTAATACCATGCGTTATCATACCAGTAGCCAGCGATGCCGAACCGCCCGCTTTCCTCGGCGGCTATGCCTCGAGCCAGATAGTCTGCGGACTTTGGCGGCGCCTGTGGCTCCGATTTTAAAGGATCGCCAATGGCGATGCTTCCGGCATACATAAAAGGGCCAAGCGCATCGGCATAGCCGCCGCCACTTATATTTACAAACGGGATTTCTTTGCCGTTGATTTCCCGTCCGTCTTGTAAAACTATTTTTGGGTGTTCGTAAGGATCACGAGCAACAAACAATTCAAAAAACCATTTTCCATCCTTCCGCGTCACAGGTCCCACGCTGAACTCCCCACGAGTATGTATTCGCTGACGAGAGATGTCGGGGTTAATACGCAGGGAACTTGTAATAATTAATTCATTACCAACCAAGGCGTACCAAGCCTCAGCAAGATATATAAGCCGCGGCGTCTTTTCTATAAAGGCAAGAATATTAATCTCGATCTTATTTTCGTCATAAAAGACCGCATAGTCGAAATTCTCATCACTGACCAAAACATATCCATACCATGTTCCCCATTGGCGCCCGTATCCATATTCGCGATGGTTTTCCAGTAGCTGTTTTGGATTACCAGCGCAACCAGTCAACATAAGGTAGAACAACGCTACCACAGCAAAAATCCACTTTTTCATTTTTTCTCCTTTACTTTGGCGACAAAGTATTTTTGGTTATGCGTTAAATTTCATAAAACATTCATTTTACGGGCGTTCTGTATCGTAGGCGCGGACGCCCACGCGTCCATAAATTTCAGATTTTATGGCACATAACGTTCTGGCGATATGCGACATTTGGGCGGCGCTATAAAGAAACCTGTAGGGTTTCGTGCCGCCAAAATGTGTCTGGAGTGCGGCGTGGAAATGTTCCACAGCGCAGCTGGGGCGCGTAGCGACTGACCTAGGCGAATGGAGGCCAAGTCCGCTACTGCGGGCGTAGCGCAAACAGTCCTGTTATGCGCTGTGTCATACGGCGCTTACCAGGGTTGCCTGTTTTCGCATACCATATGATTGATTTTCCCGCAAATTTTATCGTCAATAAAATCTGGTAAAACTTTTTTT
>JAITER010000094.1 GCA_031281945.1 Spirochaetaceae bacterium
AAAGACCGGCTTATCGGCATACTGATAGCGGATGACCGGTTTGTCCGCAAGCATTTATACGGGGAACTGGTAGAGGAAATAAAACGGCGGGTAGTACCGGTACGGCCAAACCGGGAAGCAGCAAGGAAAGAGTATCTGAAAAAACCTCATTTCCATCATAATCGCAAATCAAACTGTTGATCGTGGGATGGGGTCAGCACTTTTCGGCTTAACTTGTTGACAGTGGGAGCAAGCTGAACCAAGCCCAGTCTTGATTCAGCTTGCGTAAACTTAAGTTTCCGAACAACTCTATTGTAGAATTCCGCCCTCCTCCCGAAGTACGAACGGGTTTTTATAAAGTCTCCATCGCAGAACATCATCAACCCATAAATAAAAAACGATATTGAACTTGTTTAACAACCCGTTGGCCGCGCAAAACCTATTCCGGCTTAAAAACGGAACGAAAAACCGGCTCCGGCTTGTTCAAAAACAGAGTTGTTTGCCGCGCAAATTTTGCGGGTTTTCGGGCTAAAGCCTTGCGAAGCCAGCATTTTTGGGCGCGAGCGGAAGCCGTTGGGAAGCCCTTGAGTTTTTAAACGGCTATGTTGACAAAAATATTAATTAGATATATTTTTATCTATATATTTTTATCTATAAAATATATAGCATATTTAGGAGGATTGCATGGACGAAAAAAAGAATGAGATTGTGGCGGACGGAGAAGGGTTGTCCCGCGTTTTGGCGAAAGCGCGGGAGGCGCAAAAGGCGTACGCCGGTTTTTCGCAGGAGCAGGTGGACGCGATTTTCTTTGCGGCGGCGCGGGCGGCCAACAAGGCGCGTATTCCGCTGGCCCGCCTTGCGGTGGAAGAAACCGGCATGGGCGTTATGGAAGACAAGGTTATTAAAAATCACTTCGCTTCGGAGTATGTGTACAACGCTTATCGCAACGTAAAGACCTGCGGCGTTATATCACGCGATGAAAGCGGCGGTTTAAAAACCATAGCGGAACCGGTTGGAGTGGTCGCGGCGGTTATACCCACAACAAACCCCACTTCCACGGCTATTTTTAAGACGCTTTTGGCGCTTAAAACCCGTAACGCCGTGATAATATCGCCGCATCCGCGCGCAAAAAAATGCACGGTGGAAGCCGCCCGCGTCGTGCTGGAAGCCGCTGTCGCCGCCGGAGCGCCTGACGGCGTAATCGCGTGGATAGACGAGCCCGCCATTGAACTCACCAACACGCTGATGAGCGAAGCGGACGTAATTCTGGCTACGGGCGGGCCGGGCATGGTCAAGGCCGCCTACTCCAGCGGGAAGCCCGCCATAGGCGTGGGGTCTGGCAATACGCCGGTCGTAATCGACGACAGCGCCTCCATCCCGCTCGCCGTCAATTCCATAATTCACTCAAAAACGTTTGACAACGGCATGATTTGCGCAAGCGAGCAGTCGGTCGTAGCGCTTGACGGCGTATACGAGGATGTAAAAAAAGAATTCGTAAAACGCGGCTGCCATCTGCTTAAAAAAGACGAGGCCGATAAGATTCGCGCCGTAATCATCGTAAACGGAGCGTTAAACGCCAAAATCGTGGGCCAGAGCGCGGGCAAAATAGCGGAAATGGCGGGCGTTCATGTAAAAGAAGGGACGAAAATTTTAATCGGCGAGGTTGAAAGCACGGATAAATCCGAAGCCTTCGCCCACGAAAAATTATCCCCGGTGCTGGCGCTTTACAGGGCGAAAACTTTTGCTTCGGCTCTGGACAAAGCGGACGTTCTGGTAAAAGAGGGCGGCTACGGGCATACCTCTGTTCTGTACGCAAACACGGACGGCGCGGCGGCGGAAAAAATCAGGATTTTTGGCGAGCGCATGAAAACGGGGCGCACGTTGATTAATATGCCGGCTTCTCATGGAGCTATCGGCGATTTGTACAACTTTAGGATGACTCCAAGCCTAACCCTGGGATGCGGTTCCTGGGGCGGGAATTCGACGTCCGAAAACGTAGGGGTGAAACATCTTTTAAATATAAAAACCGTTGCGGAAAGGAGAAAAAATATGCTGTGGTTTAGAACGCCGGAAAAAGTATACATTAAACGGGGATGCCTGCCGGTAGCGCTGGACGAACTTAAATTTGCGCTTGGAAAGAAAAAGGCGTTTATCGTAACGGATTCATTTTTATACAAGAGCGGCGCGACCGCGCCTGTTACGGCCAGGCTCGATGAACTGGGCGTAACGTATAACGTGTTCTATAACGTGCAGCCGGATCCCACGCTCTCCTGCGCCAAAGAAGGGGCCGCCGCGCTTAGGGCCTTTGGGCCTGACGTCATTATCGCGTTTGGCGGCGGATCGGCCATGGACTGCGCAAAAATTATGTGGGTGTTGTACGAACATCCCGAAGCGGATTTCGCCGATATGGCTATGCGTTTTTGCGATATTCGAAAGCGTGTGTACACGTTCCCCAAAATGGGTGAAAAAGCCTACTTCATCGCCATTCCCACTTCCGCCGGAACGGGGAGCGAGGTTACGCCTTTCGCGGTTATAACAGACGGGGATACGGGCCAGAAATACCCGCTCGCCGATTATGAATTGCTGCCTGATATGGCTATTGTGGACGCTGATGTTATGGCTTCCGCGCCAAAGGGCCTTACCGCGGCGAGCGGGATAGACGCGCTCACCCACGCCCTGGAAGCCTACGCTTCGGTTATGGCGACCGATTATACGGACGCGCTCGCGCTACAGGCGGTGAAGCTGATATTCAAACATTTGCCCGCCGCCTACAAACAAGGCGGGGAAAACATGGAAAGCCGCGAGGGCATGGCGAATGCGGCTTCGATTGCGGGCATGGCCTTCGCCAACGCCTTTTTGGGCGTGTGCCATTCGATGGCGCATAAACTGGGGGCATTCCACCACCTGCCGCACGGTATAGCCAACGCGCTCCTTATTGGCGAGGTGATGCGTTTTAACTGCTGCGAGGCGCCGCCCAAAATGGGGACTTTCCCGCAGTACGAATATCCGAGGGCGAAATCGCGTTACGCGCAATTATCCGCCGAAGCGGGATTTGGCGGGAAAACGGACGGTGAAAAAGTCGATTCGCTAATCGCCGCGATAGACAAGCTAAAAAACGACGTCGATATTAAACCGTGTATTCAGGATTACGGCGTATCCGAAAGCGCCTTCCTTTCAACGCTGGACGCCATGTCGGAGGCCGCATTCGACGACCAATGCACCGGAGCCAATCCGCGCTACCCATTGATAAGCGAAATCAAACAAATGTACTTAAACGCTTACTACGGGAAAACGGACGGCAAGTGGACGGCGGTTTAATAGCGTTGTTTAAAAACCTCAAGTTTTTACAAACTGAACCAGGCCCAGTCTTGGTTCAGTTTGCGTAAACTGGACTTGTTCGCTCGCCCTGGTTGCTTGTCGCCCAAGTCTTGCAAAATGCTGCGCATTTTGCGTTTTTTAAGCGGAAGTTGGCTGAACCAGGCCCAGGCTTGGTAATCAAGCCCAGGCTTGATTCAACTTGCAAAAACTGAAGTTTCCGAATAACTCTAATAGAATTGTTTGTGGGGATTTATGCTTAATATAAATAATAACACCGCCCGGATTAAACGTGATATACTGGCGCGTATAGCGAAACTACAGTTTAAAGGCGTTCTGGCAAAAGAAGCGCATCATATTCCGCGTGATATGAAGCCCAAAAACGCGGCGCCCGCGCGATGCTGTATATATCACGACAGGGAAATAATCAGAATGCGCATAATAGCGTCTTTGGGTTTTAGTCTTGATGATTACGATGATGAAAAAAATCTCTCTGATTATGTAAACGAAGCGCTTAAACGCGAAAAGCCGCAACCGCCCATGCTTACGGTTCTTGACGACGCTTGCAACTCCTGCGTTCATTCGCATTACATGGTTACAAACGCTTGCCAGGCCTGCATAGCGCGGCCCTGCACAACCAATTGCGCGAAAAAATGTATAAAAATTAAAAATGGCCGCGCCGTGATTGACGGGGAGGCGTGCGTAAATTGCGGGCTTTGTATGCAAAACTGTCCGTATCACGCGATTATAAAAATACCCGTCCCGTGCGAGGAGGCTTGTCCGGTAGGCGCCATATCAAAAGACGAAAACCGCAAAGAACAAATAGATTTTGGTAAATGTATATTTTGCGGAAACTGTATGCGGGAATGTCCGTTTGGCGCGATGATGGACAGGGGTCAGATTGTAGATGTGATAAAACATATACTTGCCGGTAAAAAAGTAAGCGCCATGTACGCGCCGGCTGTAGCCGCGCAGTTTCGGGCCATGCCCGGCCAGATTGAAGGCGCCCTAAAAAGCGCCGGTTTTTACCGCGTATGGGAAGTGGCCGCGGGCGCCGGCGCCGCCGCTGACAAGGAAGCGCTGGAATTTACGGAACGAATGGAAAACGGCGAAATGATGATGACGACTTCCTGCTGCCCGGCCTATGTGCGGGCCGTTAAACTTCATGTTCCGCAGTTGTCTTCATGCGTATCTGGAACCAGAACGCCCATGCATTACACGGCGGAGATAGCAAAAAAAGCGGATCCTGATTGCGTAACGGTTTTTATCGGGCCGTGCCTGGCCAAACGTCAGGAAGGCCTGGAGGATGAATTTGTTGATTATGTGCTTTCGGTTGAAGAAATCAGCGCTATTTTTTCGGCTAAAGAAATTGAAGTGGATAAAATGAAAGCCGTCCCGCAAGAACTTTCCGTTACGGCGTCCGGCAGAAATTTCGGGCGTACAGGCGGGGTCGCGAACGCTATTCGCGTACGGCTTGAAAAACCCGAAATCTTAAAATCCGCGGTTATCGACGGCCTGGACAAAGCGGGCGTTAAGCAACTGAAGATTTACGGCGAAATTAAAAGCGGCCGCCTGCCGCATACTTCCGAAACGCCAAACCTTATCGAGGTTATGACCTGCGAACACGGCTGTATAGGAGGCCCGTCCGTTATAGTCAACCCCAAAATCGCCGCCGGACGCCTTGAAAAATATATAAGCGCCGGAAATTCAGATGTAAATTGAGGTTGTTCCAAAACTTCAGTTTTTAAACAGGCTCAATCAATAAAACCGGGAATAAAACCCTTCTTTAAAAAATAAAATTCGGTTTCAATTAATCCGCGCATGTATGATTCCTCACCCAGCCGCCGCGCCCCAATTTTACGCCCTTGTTTTACGGACTTTTTTACTTTAGTATTTTTTATAGGCGCCTGAGGGATTTCAGTTCCAGGCGCGGAGGCCTCGTAAAACGCTTTTACAGGCGCGCGTTTAGAAAAAACCTTACTTTTGAGCTTGCGGCGTAAAATGTGCGCGTTTTACAAAAAAACATGAGAGGAAAGCGTCTATGAATAAAAATATAAATTTTGTTTGTTTATATTTGTTTTTTGCGGCTTTGACCCCCTGTTTTTCGCAAGGAGGCGGCGGGCTTTTTTCCTATTCTTTGGGAGGTTTTCACTTATGGACTATAGTGGAACAGGAAATTAAAACCACAACGTCAATAATTTTGGACGACTCCCGCGAAAAGAAAGAAATTGTTAAAAAAAAGACGCGGGATGGTTCGTATACCGCGTCGAGCAATTATTTTATTTTAAAAGCCGACGGTTTGTATTACCTTATAGACGCTGGTTTCGGCATTAATTCCGTCATTATGTCGGCTTTTGAAAAACTCGATCTTACGCCGTCCGACATAAGCGGGATTTTTTTAACTCATACACATAACGACCACATAGACGGAATTGTCAAAAACCGCATGATTGTTTTTGACAAAGCGAATATTTATCTTTCCAAAAAAGAATTGGAAATTTGGCCGCCGGTGTCTAAACCAGCGCTTTTAGAAATGTATGGAAGCCGCGTAAAAACTTTTGAACCCGAAAAACTGGAAAACGGCGGCAAAGAAATAATCCAGGGGGTTTACGCCTTCTCCGCCGAAGGGCATACGCCCGGACACACGGGATATATTATTAAATTCGGCGAAAAAAAAATGCTTGTTATAGGCGATCTTATTCATGTGGAAGACGTTCAGTTTGAAAATCCTGATATTTCCACCACTTACGATAAAGACCCCGCTTTGGCGGCGGAAACAAGGAAGTCGGTTTTAAGGTACGCCGCTAAAAATAATCTTGTAATAGCCGGAATGCACCTGCGCTCCCCCGCTGTAGGCGTTGTAACGGCTTTTGGCAAAGGCTTTGTTTTTATTCCGCTTTTGTAACGGCTTTTGCTGCGGTTGTGTTTGTAAAATAAATTGTTAAAAAAAATCGTTCTGTTTTTATTTTTATTTCCATTTTTTACACCGGTTTTAAGAGCTTCCCCGCCGTCTTTTTTGGGAGAAGACCTGCTTTTTTTTGGCCATCCAGACATAATCCTGTCTTCCCGCTCCTCCTCAGGCGGCCTCTTTTTTAACCCTTTCGCGATAGGCGGCGGTTATGCGGGGCCGTCCGCGGCGGCGTCCTTAAATCCGGCGCTTGTAGCGGGAAATCAGCGCTTTTCGCTCGATTTTGGGTACACGGGCGTTTTTGATTTTGGCGGCGAAGGAAAAGAATCAGGCGAAAGCTCCCATTTTTTCCGGACCGGCGCTCTTTTACCCACACACGCCGGAGTTTTTTCCGCGGACTTTTTGTGGAATTACGGCGCTCTTGCGGAAAGCGCTTTTGGGCGAAACGCTGTTTTTACCGCCGTGTTCGCCCGCGACGTTACGCCTTCTTTGTATGTGGGCGCGTCTTTTACGGCGGGTTTTAACTTTAACGGGAACGGGAAAAAAGATGATTACGCGCTGTTCGGGCGTTTAGGATTTATTTACAAAATTGGAAACGTGTTTTTTTTACGTTCCGCGGCGTTTTCCGCAAGCCTGTCTCAAATAGGCAAAACATTTAACGGTGAAGCCGGCGGCGGCTCCTTTCCTCCGGCTTTTACACCGGAGGCCGGATTTTCCGCTTCGTTTTTGGAGGCGAGAGCTTTTAGCGCGGGTTTTTCCCTGGACGCCCGCATTCCTTCTTTTTACCGGAACGCCGCGTTTTCCGGAGGCCTTTACGCGGTGATTGCGGAATCGGTTTTTATTTGCGCGGGCGCCGTTTTAAATGCGCGTGAAATGGCCGCAGGAAACGGTTGTGATTTTTTTGCGGGAATAAAATACAACCTTACGCTTTCAGGCGGCGGGAGCGGCGCCCTTCGTAAAGGCGAAGGCTGGAAAGGGAGCGGCGCTTCTTTTTCCGCGGTCTGGCAAAACCGGCCCGGCGGCTTGAGCCTTATATCCGCGGGCGCGACCCTAAACAAGGGGGAGCGGACGGATGAGAAAGGCCCGTCCGTTGTAATTGAGGCCGGCTCAAAATGAAAATGCGTTTGAAGCGGGTTTTGGCCGCCTTCTTTTTTTGCGTTTTAATTTTTTCTAAAGGGGCGCAAACCGCAGCGGCGAAAGAGGACGCGGGCGTTAAATATATATCGCCTAACAACGACGGCGTTCAGGACGATTTAATCGTCAATTTCAACATAAAAGACAAACGTTATATCACCGAATGGCGGCTTTTGATCCTGGATGAAAACGGCTATCTGGTTAATACGGTAAGCAACAAGGAAGACCGCCCGCAGGTTATTGATTTTTTTTCATTTTGGAAGGCGCTTTTTACGCCGAAACGGAGCGTTCTTATTCCGCCTTCGGTGCGTTGGGACGGGCGCAACTCGTTGGGAGAAACTGTCGCGGACGGCGTTTACACTTATTATATAACCGCGAAAAATGACAACGGCTTTACCGGAGAATCGCAAAAACATATAGTGGCGGTGGATTGTACGCCGCCGGATATTACACTTTCCCAACCGTCCGAAGACGAAAAATTTTTTGGAGCTGGAACAAAAAGCCGTTTGATTATAAAACAAGACGGGGCCGCTTCAAATTCAACCTCCGATTCCTGGATGGGCGTGTTTATAGACGCGCAGGGAAGGGAGTGCAGAACTTTCCGCTGGAGCGGAAACCCCGCGCCTGTGGTTTGGGACGGGCTTAGCGACTCCGGGGCCCCAGTTCCAGACGGCGTGTACTACTACACGGTTTCCGGCGTAGATTTAAGCGGAAACCGCTCGCTTCCCTCTCGCGTGAACAACATAATTTTTTCAGGCGATAAGCCGCAAACCAATATAGCGATAAGCGGGTCGCGCTATTTTTCAAATAACCCGCAAAGCTCTCTAAAATCGGTGACTCTGCTTGTTTCGGCTTCCGCGCCCGCTTCGGGCAACACGCTTAAAAGCTGGAAGATAGAAGTTTTAAATTCTGGCGGCATTGGAAAAGTTATAAAATCGTGGAGCGGCGGGGAAGACGGCGAAAAGCTTCCGTCAAAAATAGTGTTTTCCGGTGTGGACGAAAACGGCGTCCCTTTCCCGGACGATTCTTACGCGGCCCGGTTCAGCGCCTCGTATAGGAACGGCTATAACGCCCCCGTGACGCCTTCCCCTTTGTTTTTCCTAAAAAGTTCTCCGCCGCAAGCTGAAGTTTCGATTTTGGAGCCGAAAAACGGCGTTTTTTCGCCTGGAAACGGGGAAGGCAGAGACGTCATAATTTTTAGCGAGCGATTGGAGGCTCCGGGCGTTTCGTGGAACGCAGAAATAAGAAATGCGGACGGCGTTGTGCTTAGAACTTTTGAGCGCGGCGGCGGCGGTTCCTCGTTTAACGTGTGGGACGGTTTTGATGAAAACGGCTTTTTATGCCCGGACGGCGATTACATTTATTCGCTTTTTTCAATTGACATGGCAGGGAACGCCTCTTCTGTTCCAGAAGTCAATTTCTCAATAGATACGCAAAAAACCAGCCTTATGCTTCGCGCCGCCGCCGCCGCCTTCTCGCCCAACGGAGACGGCGTCCAGGATTCGATTGCCATTACGCCGGTAATTAAAAGCTCCGGAGTTGAAGCTTACGATCTGGAGATACGGAGCGTGGAAGGGGTTCTTGTAAAAAAATACTCAGGAAACGGGGAGCCGCCAAAGACTATAGAATGGGACGGCTATGACGGCGAAGGGCGCCTTTGCGCGGACAACCGGTACGCCGCTCATATAGCGGTTGTTTCGCGTAACAGCGGCATGGCGAAAACCGCATCCACTCAAACTTTCCTTCTAAAAACAAAGGGCCCGTACTCCAGCGTAAGTGCGCCTCCTTACGCAACGGCCTTTTCTCCGGACGGAGACGGGCGTAAAGATTTTCTGCCGATTCAAATTCAAACCAGTTCCGAAAGCGAATGGAAGGCGGAAATCAGGCGGGAAAATGACGGCGCCGTAGTTTGGCGCAAAACATGGTACAACACAAACGTACCGTCTTTTGACTGGGACGGGACGGACGAATCCGGAAATATTGTGCAGGACGGAAAATATGCTTTTACGTTAAGCTCGAATGACGGGGCCGGAAACACGGCGCATTCCGTCCTTTCGCCTATAACTGTGGATAAAAGGCCTGTTTCCGCGGCCCTAACCGCTTCTTTTGTTTATTTTTCGCCTAACGGAAAAAATAAAACGCAAAAATTTAAACTTTTCGTTCCCTTAAAAGAAGGGGTGCAGAGCTGGGATTTCGCGATATACAGCTCAGCCGGCGGAACTCCCGTTAAAAGGCTGCTTGGAAACGACTCCCCCGCGCCTGAAAATTTTGAATGGGACGGCTTGCTTGCGGACGGAAGCGCGGCGGAAGGCTCTTTTTACGCCTCGGTGAATATAGTTTACTGGAAAGGGAACCTGGCGGCCGCTGAAAGCGGCTCTTTTACCTGTAGCGGCTCGCCGCCCGTAATAAGCGCGAATGTAGCGCCGGAATTTTTTAGCCCGGACGAAGACGGCGTAGACGATGAGCTGATAATCAACCTTAAAGCCGAATCTGTTTTGCCTTTATCTTCGTGGAGTTTTACGGTTTATGATTATTCGCCTTCGTCTTCCGGCAAAGGCAAGCCGTTTTGGAGTATAAGCGGCAAATCGCAGGTTACAAGCCGCGCAATTTGGAACGGTAGAAGCTCATCTGGGGCGTCCGCGAAAAGCGGGGAGCTTGTGCAATCCGCTACAGACTACCCTTACGATTTTACCGTTACGGATGTAGAAGGCCAAAGCGCCACTGCGAGCGGTTTTATAACCGTGGATGTGCTTGTTATAAGAGACGGCGATTTTTTGCGTATACAGGTTCCGGCTATAACGTTTAGAGGGAACGCCGCCGATTTTGACGGTCTTTCCAAAGAAGTGATGACGCGCAACGACTGGATTTTGGGCCGTATTACAAGGGCGCTAAACAGATTTAAAGAATATACGGTTTTAATAGAAGGCCACGCGAATCCGGTTTTGGGAACAGCCGGAGAGGAAGCGGAGCTTTTGGATCTTTCAACCGCGCGCGCTGTTTTTGTAAAACAACAACTTGTCCGGCAGGGAATAAGCGCTTCGCGTTTAAGCGCCAAAGGCGTGGGCGCCTCCCGCCTAATCCCTGGAGTTTCCCCCAGAGACGCCGCTAA
>JAITER010000007.1 GCA_031281945.1 Spirochaetaceae bacterium
GCATAAGTTTAATTACAACTTTGTCGCCTTCCGTGATTTCGGTATGCAAAACGGCGGGCGTGTTATCGTTTGAATTTAAACGCGTAAAAGGATCCGTTACAATTGATTTTCTTAAATACCCTTGTATATAGCCTCTGCGCACCCCTTCGTTCACCGCGTCAAAAAGCCCGCGCCCTTTCCAGCTCACCTCCTGCCCTATTTCCATAAATACAACGCAAAAGCCTGTATCTTGGCAACATGGCATACGTTCTTTTTTCGCGTATTCCGCGTTCTTTACAAGAACGCGCAGAATTTCGGCTCCATAAGGCGACGCCTCCCTCTCCGCCGCTTTTCGCAGGGAGTCCACATACACATCCCGCAACTCATAGCAGGCTTCCTGGGCTAGAGCGGCTACAACAGGAATCAGGCTTTCGGTTTCTATAATTCGAGGCATAACGCCCTACAATACATCATCTTTTAAAAGACGCTCCGTCCGTTTTTTTATTTCCGCGATAAACTCACTGGAAGAAACGCCTTTCTTTCCCCCGAAAGAGCCGGCCAAATCCGCGGTTACAACTCCGGCGCAAACAGCGTCTTTCGCGGCCTTTTCCAGGGTTGAAGCGAGAGTTCCCAGACTGTTAAGGCCGTCCAAAGCGGCGCGTTTTCCCAGGGCGCCGGTCCAGGCGAAAAGCAGGGCGCAAGGGTTTGTGCTGGTTTTTTCGCCCTTGATATGCCTGTAATAGTGTTTTTGAACCGTTCCATGCGCGGCCTCATATTCCACGGCGCCGCTGGGAGAAACCAAGGCGCTCGTCATCATAGCAAGAGAGCCGCAAGCGCTTGCTATCATATCGCTCATAACATCTCCATCATAATTTTTACAAGCCCATAAAAATCCGCCCTCGCTCCTCATTGCGCGAGAAACGGCGTCGTCTATAAGCGTATAAAAATACGATATATTAGCTTTTTCGCATTTTTCCCTGAATTCCGTTTCGTATATTTCTAAAAATATATCTTTAAATCGCCCGTCATATGTTTTTGAAATAGTGTCTTTAGCCGAAAACCACACCGGAATTTTTTTATCCAACGCATAATAAAAGCACGACCTCGCAAAATTGCGTATAGATTCATCCAGGTTGTGCATGGCCAAAACCACTCCCGCGCCGTTCATTTTGGCGACCGGAATACGCTCCTCCACACCGTCTTCGCCGGTAACGCATAGTTCAACCTTGCACGGCCCATTCGCCCTAAACTCCGAGGCGCCGTAAACATCCCCATAGGCGTGCCGGCCTATTACAATGGGCTTTTTCCAGCAAGACACCAGAGGCAAAATCGCGCCGGTTTTTATCGGCTCTCTAAAAACAGTTCCGTCCAAAATCGACCGTATCGTAGCGTTAGGACTTTTGTATATTTGCTTTAGGCCGTATTCTTTTTGCCTTTGCGCGTTAGCTGTAATGGTGGCGCATTTAACGCCCACGCCCAAGCGCTTTATCGCGAACGCCGCTTCTTTTGTAACCTCGTCGCCAGTCGCGTCCCTGTTTTGCAGGCTTAAATCGTAATATTCGGTTTTTAGGTTGACAAACGGTTTAATTAGATTTTCTTTTATTTCATTCCACAAAACACGCGCCATTTCATCTCCGTCAAGTTCGGCGACAGGCGTTTTCATATCTATCTTGTTCATAATCCAATTATAAGGCAACCGCTTAGGTTTGAGCAGGGCGCAAAAGTGAAACATCTTCCACGCCTGTTCTAAAATGATTTTTTTACACAACGCGCAAAAAAAAGCTTTTGCGCTCAAAACGTATAATCAAATTTGGCCGCGCAACTCTATTTTTGAAGCGCATCCGTCAAAACAGTTCTAAACTACCGGAATTTTTTAAAAAAGAAGCCGTCCTTGGGAGCCTTTATTGTAAAAAACCTTTTAAAACCGGCTTCCGGGCTCGTCTGACATGAGCCGCCGGCCTGCAGTGGAAAAACTTTTTCAAACGGCGCGTTTTTTTCAATCTGTATATTTAAAGGCTCTTCCAGGAATATTTCCACAAAAACCGCGTCTTTGGGAAGCAAACTTTCTATAGTTTGCGGCCATTCTATTACGCAAACGCCCTGGCCCGACCAATATTCCTCGCCGCCCATATCAATAAAGTCTTCCGCGCCGGAGAGTCTGTATGCGTCTATGTGGTAAAACGGCGCCCCCTCCCCTTCATATTCATTTACTATGCTGTACGACGGGCTTGCAACCATTTCTTTAACACCCAGCGCGGCGGCTATTCCTTTAGCAAGGCGCGTCTTTCCAGAACCAAAGGGGCCTTTTAAAGCGACGGTTGCGCCGGTTTGCAAAGCGAAGCCTATTCTTTTTCCCAGTTCTTCGGTTTCCCATTCATTTTCTGTCGTAAAGGCCCGGATTGAATAAGCAAGACTTAAAAATTGATTCAAGGCAAAAGAAGGTTATGGAAGTTTTTTTTTCTCATCGAGTCGCTCAATAGCAGACTTTAATTCAGCTTTAAGCGCATCTTCGGAGTAATCAATTTTATCAAACAAGAAGACGTCTACGCTATGCGTCCCCAGAGGACTCATTTCCAGCACGAAATCAACACGCGCCTCACTACGCATTCCGCCGACATCAACTACCGCTACGCCTTTATACGCACGCCGGTAATGTATTGGGGAATCTTTACGGACCACTTTATTTATCGCTATAAGACCCATTTGAATTATAATCTAATGATTTTTAGCTGTTTTGTTTAGCGCCCTAAAACAAACCGCGGCAAGCCCGTTTTCTAGAGCGGGTTGCTAAAACAAAGGCGAAAACCGCGCTTTCCGGTTTTCTTCAAAGGCGCCTGATGTTACAAGGCGCGTAAAATATCCCGCGGACGGGAGCCTTGCGCCGGCCCCACAACCCCGCGGCTTTCCATTTCTTCTACAAGGCGGGCGGCCCTGTTGTATCCCACTTTTAAACGCCGCTGTATATAACTTGCGCTCGCTTTACCCTGTTGCACAACCAGCTCCAAAGCCCTGTCGTAAAGAGGGTCGGCGCCGTCTTCGTTATAAACCCGCGCTGCGCTTTCATCTTCTTCGTCAATAAAAATTTCTTCATCTATATAATCCGGTTCTCCCAGCGTTTTTACGTGTTCAACAACCCGCTCAACTTCTTCTTCGCTTACAAAGGCGCCTTGCATACGCACTGGGAACGGATCGCTTACTCCTGAATACAACATATCGCCTTTTCCAAGCAATTTTTCCGCCCCTATTGAATCTATAATTATGCGGCTGTCCATCATGCTCGCCACCATAAAAGCTATACGGCTTGGAATGTTGGATTTTATAAGTCCGGTTATTACGTCAATAGAAGGGCGTTGTGTAGCCAGAACTATATGTATTCCAACGGCGCGGCTCATGGCGGCCAAGCGGGCCACTGTAGACTCAAGTTCTTTTCCGGTTGTAGCCATAAGATCCGCAAACTCATCTATTACAATCACGATATAAGGCATATGTTCAGCCGCTATATTTCGCTCTTTTATGCGTTTGTTGTATGTTTTTATATCACGGACGCCTACACCGTCCAGGCAGGCGTAACGCCGTTCCATTTCGCAAATGCAGTATTGAAGCGCCTGAAAAGCCCTTTTCGGCTCCGTAATAACAGGCGTAAGCAGGTGCGGGACGTCGTTGTATAGCTTTAGCTCCACTATTTTTGGGTCTATAAGAATTAGGCGGCATTGGCGGGGAGTACATTGGTACAAAATTGAAAGTATCATCGTGTTTACGCAAACCGACTTCCCGCTGCCCGTTGAACCTGCTATTAAAAGATGCGGCATAGCCGCTAAATCTACGGTTACGGCGTCTCCGGTTATACTTTTACCGAGAGCTATTGGGAGCGCCCATTTTTTACGCTCGCCCTCCACTTTTTCCATCTGAGCTTTGATTAGCTCCTTAAATGAAACAAGGCTGCGCTCTTTATTCGGTATTTCAATTCCAACCGCGTGTTTCCCTGGTATAGGAGCTACAATGCGCACGGAAGACGCCGCAAGGCGCAACGCTATGTTATCTTGCAGGTTTACTATTTTAGAAAGTTTAACGCCCGGCGAAGGCAAAATTTCAAACATAGTTATCACCGGCCCTTTTCTTATGCCGGTAACTTCCGCCTCAATATTAAACTCGTTAAGCGTAGCTTTTAATACGGAAGCCGCCCTTTTCGTTTCATCGTCTATAATCCAGTATTCTTTGCCTTCGTAATCTTTAAGCAGGCCGTCTACCGGAAGTTTGTAACAAGGCGGCGGCGGTAAAATGTTTTTTTTTTCGTCCGCGCCGCCGGCTTCGGCCTCAATTTCAGGCGCCTTTTCGTCAAAGTTTTTTTTCACAACGGCGCCGCCGGCTTCCGCTTCGGGAAGCGCGCTTAAACCGGCGTCCGGTTCTCCGGCTTCCGTTAAAACCGGATGGAAAGCGTTTTTTGAAAGAATCTCCGCGGTTTGGGCTGAGTCTTCCGCAACCTCATTTTCCACGTTGGGGCGCCCTTTTTGTATGAATTCCTCTGTCTTTTGCGCGGCTTCGCTTTCCGCCATCATAATTAATTTTTCAAGGTCGCAATCTTCAAAAGCTTCTTCTCCTATACTAGAAAAAACTTCGTCTTCTTCTAAAACTATTTCTTCGTTAGCGTTAGCGTTAGCAATTGAAGGCGGCGGCGGAGATTCATATTTTGATTTGATTTCGTCAAAGATTTTTAATTTTTCGTTTAAATTTTCAAAAGCCTCGTCTAATGTGCGCATATTAACTTCAGCCCTGGCTCTCTCGAAGGCTTCATCCAAAGCCGCCTTGCCGCGCCCAACGTTCAAATTATAATGGTCTTCCCCGGATTTAACTTCCTTAAACAAAGGTTCGCCGTCGTAAACAACGGCGTTTTTGCGATCTTCTACAACAATAGCGGAGGTTTGCGGCGGAACGGCTACGGCGGAAGCCGCCGCTGGCTGGGCGTCCGTCTCGCGGCGTATCGGAACGCGGATGATTCTCACTTCCCCGCCTTCCTGTTTTTCATCAGATTCTTCCGGCGAAGGTTTCTGTTGACGCTGAATTTTACGGCCTATAATAGGCGGAAAAAACCAGTTGGAAAAAGCGGCTATGGCCGCGCATTCCATAACCGTTAAAAAAATCATCAAAAATCCAAAGCCGTTTTTGCCAAAAAACTGTAAAAACGGCGCTTTCGCGGCGAAAAAATCAAAATCTCTTAAATAAGAAAATCCTATAGAAAGGGTGATAAACGGAAAAATGATACAATTTAGAATAAAAATACGAGCCGGACGGAAAACCTTGTCAAAAAGTATAAGGGCGGCGAAAATTAAATAGGCTGGTATCGCAAACGCTACGGCGCCGTAGCTGCCGGCCAAAAGCTCGCCTAAAAAATTACCGCCCGGCGGAAAACCAAAAAGCGCACCGGAAATTGAAAGGCCTATTAAAACAGCCGCCGCAAAAAAACAAAATCCTAAAGTCCAGCACGTAAGCTTTCTTTTTTTTAGCTTTTTTTTTGGAGACTGATTAATATCCTGACTCACGCCGCGAAAAGAACTCATAATATAATTACTTTTAATTTTCGGCGATTTTTTATTTAAACTTTAATGTTTTTTTAAAAGGATTTTCACCAGACGAAAAATTCTTACGTTAATTTTGTTATTTGGAGAAAATTATGGTAAAAACGATGAAACCGCTTTTTTGAATGCGTCCGCTGAATTAAGTATGGTTTTTTCACTAACGCAGTAAGCGAAACGAATCCAGCCTTTAGCGCCAAAGCTAGAACCCGGCACGCCTAAAATAAGATGCTTTTTTAGGTGGGCGGAAAAAGCTGCATCGTCTCCGGTTGCGCCGTTCTTTGACGGGACGCGGGCGAAAATATAAAAAGCGCCTTCCGGCTCCACGAAATCAAGGCTGGAATCCGAAAGCGTTTTTTTAAAAGCGTCCCTTCGTTTTTCATAAACGGAAACGTCCGCTTTTTCGTCCATAACAGCCGCCACGCAACGTTGCATTAAAGCCGGCGCATTCACAAAACCAAGCGTCCGCGTAGCGTAAATTATTCCGGCCAATAAATTTTCCCTATCGCAGGCCTTAGGCGAAACGGCTATGTAACCTATGCGCTCGCCCGGTAAAGACAAACTTTTTGAAAAAGAAGTCGCCGCTATGGAATGAGGGTACGCCGAAAGAATTGGAGGGACGGAAACGCCTCCGTACACTATCTCCCGGTACGGCTCGTCGGCTATCAGGTAGGGAAAACGCCCGCAAGCTTCGCCGTGTTCAAGTAAAACGCGGGAAAGTTCCGCTATTGTTTTCGCCGGATACACGCGCCCGGTGGGATTATTCGGTGAATTTATAAGAACAGCCGCTGTTTTGAGGCTTAAAGCCGCTTTTACGGCTTCAACATCAAGATTAAAATCCGGCGCGGAAGCGACTTCGACAAGCCGCCCGCCGTGATTGAGCGCGTAAGGCCTGTACTCCATAAAAAAAGGCTTCGCGACAATCACCTCGTCATCCGGGTTTAAAATCGCTTTTAACACCGAATTAAGAGCGCCGGCCGCCCCCACGGACATAATAACGCCGTCCGCGCCTATTTCAACTTTATGGTCGCGGGAAACTTTCCGCGCCGCCGCTTCCCTAACTTCGTTAAACCCGGCGTTAGGCATATAGCCGTGGCTTCCGGGGGCGTCTTCAAAAACCAATTTTTTTAGCGTCTCTTTAAAAGAAACAGGCGGTTCTAAATCCGGATTGCCAAGCGAAAAATCAAAAACATTTTCTATTCCATGAGTTTTTTTTAACGCCGCGCCCTCCTCAAACATTTTTCGTATCATTGAAGACGAAGAAAGCGCGTTTTTTACAGTTTCGGATACAGGCATAAAAATTACAAACTCTATTTCTTTTTTGAAACCGTCTTTTTATTAGGAGAAGGTTTTTGGGCTTTCGGTCTTCCAGGCCCTTTTTTTACCGTAGTTTTTGGAGAAACGGCTTTTTTCCCGCCAGTTGTTTTTAAAGCCGCCTTTTTAACCGGAGCTTTTTTAGCGGCCGTTTTAGTAGAAGGCGTCTTTTTTTTAGCCGCAACCTTCGCGGCGGCGTTCTTAAACGCGCTTTTAGCTGGAGCTTTTTTTGCGGGAGTTTTAGCTTTCACCTGCTTGACAGGCTTTTTTTTAGCCGCAACGCTTTTTTTAACCGCCGCGACAGTTTTTTTAGCCGCGGATTTCTTAGCCGCAACTTTTTTAACAGGTTTTTTTCTTGCGGATGCGGCTCGCAAAGCGGCCCTTTTAGCCGCGCCAGCCGCATTATGAATCGCGGCGTACTCTAAACATTCGCGGCAAATTCTTTGCGGCGATTCCGCATCAACTTCTTTTCCGCAACGAGGGCATCTGTTTTCCTGTTTACGTCTGGCGTATCGGTTGCGCCGCCATTCGTTCATCTCTTCGCTATGCGCCTCGCGGTAAGCTTTTTGTCTTAATCTATTTTTTTCGCGCAACTCTTCCGGCGTCGCCATAAAAAGATCCCCCTTAACGCGATAATCAACCGGCCAGAATTTTTAGAATTTCTTCAGCGTCGCCGGCCTTAAGAATCTCGGCGCGTTTTTCGGCGCTTTTGAAAAGCAAACTGATTTCCGCCAAAAATTGAAGATGCGGCCCGGTTTTTTCTAGAGGGGATAGGGTCATAATAAAAATTCTGCATGCTTCGCCGTCAAGAGAATCAAAATCAACGGGGTTGTCCGAAACTCCAATACAAGCGATAAGATCCGTTATAGTTCCGGTTTTTCCATGCGGTATAGCTATGCCGTGCTTCATTCCGGTGGACATCTTGTTTTCCCGTTCTATAACTGAATTATACGCGGAAGCTCTGTCCGATATTTTTCCGGCGCAAACAAGCAAATCTAACAGCTCGTTTATTATGGCGTCTTTTGTAGTTCCCTTTAAATGCAGGGCGACTGTTTCCTTGGTTAATAAAGCTTTTAAGTTCATGCTTAAATAATAAACGCTAAACAATCATTAGTCAATAGATTTTTTGATATAATTTCAATGATTCCGGTTATATAACTAGAATTAACGCCAGGTTTCAACATACAAGCCGCCTTTCCGTTTTAACAGCCGCTTTAAAAGGCCGGACGAAGAAAAAGCGGCTTTGAGAGCGGCTTTCGTGAATTGGCGGGCAATTTCGCGCGGCTAACGCATTTCAGCCGCATTTGAATCACGGCGCCCAAAACGGCCGAGGCCATTCGTTTGCGGTGCGCCGGCTTCAATGGTTCTCGCACCAACCCGCCCGCCGCGGAAGCCCGGGAAACGCCCGCAGACTGCTTTCCAGGATTCCGCAAAACTCCAAATATAACCGGAATTGCTTAAAACTTAAAAAACGCGCCCTGTTTAAAGCGTTTTTATTATTTGGGGCTTTAGCGGGCGGACGTTAAGAAGTCTTTAAATAATCTTCAATTAAGTCCGCCGCGCCGTTTTTGTTAATTTTTACGATGTTTTTTTCGCGCTCGTAGCTTTCATCGCCGTCGGAGGCGTGAGCGGCGTTCACCATAACGCTGGAGCCGAATTCACGGCGTATAGTGCCTCCCGGAGCTTTAGACGGGTCTGTAGGGCCTAGTATATTCCGAATTTTGGCTACAGCGTCTTCACCTTCGTAAACAACTATCATGGTTTTAACGGGTTTTGAAGACGGGTTTCCCGGACGCGAACCGGACATAAATTCAACTATACGCTCAAATTGATCCCTCGCGTACTGCGCCCCGAAGCTTTCGCAAAGGGCTTTTTCGGTTTCGTCCGTAAGCGGCAAACCGAATTCCCTTTCCAAAACCTCCCGCGCCTTTTTACCGAACATGGGCGCAAGCTTGGATTTTAACGCCTGTTCCACGGGCCCGTAAAACAGCAAAGCTTCTTCCAGTGAAAAATTATGTATTTTTACGCCTATAATCCTTAAACCGGAGGCGGAAAACATATCAAGGATGGCTCCAGGGCGCGTGGATGAAAAATTCCAGTTGTCTGGTTTTATAATAATTAAAGTGCGCTGTAATTTTTTTTCTTTTACGGAAGCGGAATTTTTTTCGGCGTCCTGAAATTTTCGCAAATAAGGCAAAAAAAGTTTTAACGCGCCCGACGCTTCCCCGCTTGTCCTGGCTGTTATTACAGCCGGTTCAAAATAAACTATTTTTTGCGAATCCGACGGGTCTACTATAAAATCGGCGTAAGCGTCCCTTATTGAGCGTCCAAGGATTTCGTCTATGCGCGTCCTGTGAGCCGGATTCAAACGGCCGCAAACTTCCAGCAGTTTTTCACATGGATTCTCCCCCCTAAACAGCAGAAACATGGCCAGGCCGCCGCCGCGGGCGAAATTTTGTTCCACATAATCAGCCAAAAGGCTTTTTTCGCCGTCCGCCGTTCTTCGCAATAGATCGGCGTAAGAAGACGCGAAATCCCCGTCCAAAGAAACCATTTGCGCCCCGGCGAGTTCCAGATCTGTTCTGGAAAGAAGACGGGCGATAATTCCGCCGGCGCGGCCTTTGGCCGTTGAATAAGGCGTAATTAAAACGTAAGAAAGATTTGTACTCATATTTAATCTTACACCGCAAGTCTGATTTTTGTCATCATTTCCTTGGGCGCCGGAGGTTAAAAAAAAACGCAAAATTCCGATTTTATATATATGAGAGGGAAAAAAGCCGCATTTATAGCGGCGGGCGCGTTTTGGGGGCTTTGGGTTGCGGCGGGCGTCTTAGGCGCGGAAGAAGAATCTATAAAGATAGGCGGCGCCGCCGGCTGGAACATGATAGAAAGCAAAAAAGGCGTGGAACTTTTAACGGGCGTCCGGCCTTCCGCCGTCATAGCCATATCTTCCACCCTAAACGAAAATGAAGCGGCGCTCGCGTCTTTTTTAACCGGAGAAGCGGGAAAATACGACGCGGCGCTTTCTTTCGATGAAGCTGACGGCGTTTTTACCGAAACGTCCGGCAATTACACGCTTGATTCGGGGCTCAGGGTGCAACAGGCGAAACAGGGGTGGGCGCGTTACGGAAACGGAGCCGCTTTTTTCCCGGGAGCGTCCGTCGTGGCGGCGTCCTACGTGAACGCCGAAAAAGAAACGTCGTCTTTACGCCTTAAAGCTAAAAATAAAAACGCCCTCTTTTCGGGCGGGCGTTTTTTAGACGACTTTAGCATCGAATTTTGGCTTTATCCGGCCAGAATGGAAAGCGGCGAACAGCCGTTGAACTGGACGGCGGCCGGAATCGCAAACTCCCTGCAAACAATATCCTGCAAAGCCTCGCGGAACCGGTTTTCGTGGTCTTTTTCCAACTTTTTCACGGCTCCGGACGGCGTAAAAACGCTTGAAATTACGCTTGAAGCGAAAACGCCGGTTGCGCCGCAAAAGTGGAGCCGCCATCTTTTACGCTTTAACGCGAGTTGCGGGCTTTTAGAATACGTTGTTGACGAAAAACTGGAAGCCGCAACCTACACTACTGAAAGCGGGATGGAAAGCGGGGAAATTTATACGCCGAGAATCGGGGAGCGGGGCGTTCTAACTTTAGGCGAAAAATTCAACGGCCTTATTGATGAGTTCCGCGTAAAAGAAACGTCCGGCGAAGAAGGGCGGATAACGAAATACGGGAGCGAAGCCGGCTCGTTCAGGACTAAGCCGGTAAAAACCGGAAGCCGCGCTACGGCTGTTTTGGCGAAAGGCGGCCGCGTAAGAATGGAAGGCGAAAAAATCAAACCGGAGCGCGTTTTAAACGGGCGTTTTCGTTTTTTTAACGACGCCGCGATTCATTTTTTTATACGGGCGTCTAATTCGGCTTATTCAATAAAAGATGAAGCGTGGGTCTCTTTTGTTCCCGGCGCCCCGCTTCCGCCGCTTTCGGGAAACTACGTTCAAATAATGGCGGATTTTTACCCGTCCGGCGAAAATGAATCATCCCCGTACCTGGAAGAAATTGAAATCCTGTGTACTTCCGAATCGCGGTCTTCCATGCCGGTGAACCTTAACGCGGCTTCCGGCGACGGCGTTGTGGAATTGCGTTGGAAGCCGGGCGGACCAAACCCGTCTTTAGGCGGTTATGTAATTTATTACGGCCTAAAAAGCGGCGAATATTACGGGAGCGGCGCTTCCATAGGGGATTCGCCTGTAAACGTCGGGCTTGCCACTTCGGCGCGTATTGACAATCTTAAAAACGGTTCGTTATACTATTTTTCGGTCTGTGCATACAACAAGGATGGAACTATATTTGGAGGGGAATTCTCCGCTGAAGTTACCGCCAGGCCGCTTAAAATAAAGCTGTATGACAAGCAGGAATGAACCGTCAGATCAGGAAACCGCCGCCCATCCACTTATTGCCAGCGGTTTTTGTCCGCTTACTCTAACAAAAGAGCGTATAATATCTATATGCGACAAGCCTAAAGTCAATCCGCTGGATTTAAACCGGATTATACACCTAGATCCAGCCCTTTTTTGTGAAACTCTTTTTGCTTTTAAGTATTTTTTCCCGGAATGGAAAGGAGAATACCTTCCAATCGCCAAAATAATAACCGTTTTACACTTGAACACCGTACGAAATTATATAAAACGCCTGGCGTTAAACGCTTCATCTTTAACCGTGGAAGCGAAAAAAAAGCAGGAAAATTTTTTCAAACTCACTTTCGCCAGGGCTTACGCCTCCCGCATCTTGGGAGAAGAAGCCGGCGTAGCCGAAGAAAAACTCCAGTATTACTATGCGGCGGGGCTTCTCTTTGATTTTCGGGAGCTTTATCCGGGCGCGGCGTATATAGACGCCGTAAAATTTTCGGAAATGTGGGATTTTTGCGCGGTTTTAAGGGACGCGTTAGTTTACAAAGACGACTACAAAAATTATTCAGGAAAATACAGACGCTTGCTAAGGACGGCTACGGCGGCGGACGCTCTGGCCAGGGACGCTGTTTTCGGCGAAAAAACGGACCACGGCGTTTTTGATTCTTTGCGGCTTAACGCCGGCTCTTTAGACGGGATAAAAAAAACCGTAACAACCGGCCTGGAAGCCCAACTCGATTTTATAAGAAGGACGGCATAATGTTTTTTTTAAGATTTTGGGGTACAAGAGGCTCCATATCCTGTCCTGGCGAGAAAACCGTAAAGTTCGGCGGAAACACGGCTTCTCTGGAATTGAGAGCCGGAAAAGACATATACGGCATAGATTTAGGCACCGGAGTGCGGGCTTTCGGCGAACACCTCCTAAAAAACGATTTGCGCGAAGGTCTTGAAACCATCAATTTTTTTTTAACGCACACGCATTTAGACCATATAATAGGGTTTCCCATGTTCACGCCCGTCTACATCCCAAAAATCAAACTAAACTTTTACGCCCCATGCATGATAAACCAGGCTTCTTTAAAAGAGTTGCTTAAAACCCAGCTTTCCTACGAATTTTGGCCTATCAATTTAAGCGAAATGGCGGCTGACCTCAACTTTTATCACTTAAGGGAAACCACGTTAAATTTTGCAAACGGGCTTACGGTAAAAACCAAATATTTAAATCATCCGGTTACTGATTTGGGCTACCGTTTTGAGTATAAAGGCAAATCTATAGCCCTGGTTTACGACACCGAACCCTTTTTCAACCAATTCGGATCGCATAAACACGGCCAGGGAAGAATGAATTTTTTTGACAAAGACGCTTCCCGCGAAGCTGAAATTACAGCAGGGGAAGAAAACGGCAAAATAATCAAATTTATGGAAGACGCCGACTTGGTTTTGTACGACGCTCAGTATAACGAAGAACAGTATTTAACGGAAAAGTTAAATTGGGGGCATTCCACCTATGAGTGCGCTATCACAAACTCCATTATAGCGCGGGTTAAAACTCTTGTTCTTTACCATCACGACCCCGCTAGAAACGACGCCGCGCTTACAAAAGTTGAAGAAGACTTTAAAAAACAGTATTCTTCAAAAATTAATATAATTATGGCAAGAGAGGGGATGAAATTAGAACCATGAAAAAACGGCCTTTATTTTACATTAAGCGCCAAAAAAACTATTTTCCGGCGCTTTTACCGGAGACGCCGCCCATTTTTTCACGCAACGGCCCCAACGCCGTACGGATTTTACTGGCGGGCGCGATTTTCTCCTATTTTCCGCTTGTAAGCGTTCATCTTAAGCCTTTATTTTCCAACGCTTTAACAAACGCCTCTTTAACTTTACATTCCGTTTTTTTCCCGCACAAAGCTGGAATGGGCGGCATGGAAACGCCGGACGAAAACCTTGACGGCTTTTATGCGGAAACAGCCGGATTTATTTTGGAAGGAACGGAAGAAGGATTAGGCGCGGAGGTTTTTTCCACCCCGGCCCCGCTTATATTTTTCGCGCATCAGCTTGAACGCGGCGATATAATAGGCGACCTTTCCATAAAATACGGCCTAAATGAAGACACCCTTTTTTCAGTGAACGGAGTTAAAAACAGCCGCACTATACAGGCCGGAAAGCCGCTTAAAATACCGAATCAAGACGGAGTTATGTACACGGCAAAAGCGGGTGAAAACGTAACGGAAATAGCCGGAAAATACGGCGTGGAAGCCGGGCAAATTATCGCCGCAAACGAGCTTTTTTCTGAAAAAATAACAATTTCCGCTAACCTGTTTATACCGGGCGCCAGAATGACGGACGAAGAAAAACGCGAAATTAACGGCGATTTCTTTATTTGGCCCATACGCGGCAGAATTACAAGCCGTTACGGTTGGCGCATAAGCCCCATAACCGGCAAACGCAGCTTCCACAGCGGGCTTGACATAGCGGCGCCGCAGGGCGTTCCTGTTGGCGCGGGAATGGCCGGACGGGTCACCGCAGCCTCTTACAGCGCGGTGTTCGGCAACTATGTCATAATCTCGCACCACGCAAACTATCGCACGCTTTACGGCCACCTACACTCGATACGCACCCGTGTAGGCGCCTACGTCAGTACAGGGCAAACAATAGGCACTGTGGGCAACACAGGTCAAAGCACAGGGCCGCACCTGCATTTCCAGGTGTACAAAAACGGCGCCACAGTAAACCCGCTTACAACCATGAATTAACAGCGCAAAACACACACGCGCCGCAAAAACAAGCTCGCGGCGCGGCGCCTCTTAAACCGGCTTCCAATTGCATGGAACTTTCCACGTTTTTTCTTAATTTTTTATATTCTTAGCAAAACCAATGCGGACGTTTTATTTATTTTAAGTAAAAGGCTTCTATAAGGTTTAAGGCGCCGGCTTTTAAAACAACTTTTTTTTCTTGAACCTCGCCGCCTGAAAAATTAATTTTTACATCGTATTCTCCAGGCGGCAACGTTACGCCTCCTACATAAGCGTAACGGGGCAGGTAGCGGGAAATCCTTATGTCCGCTTGCTCGCTAGCCGTGTTGAATATGCTTGTAATAAGGCTCGTTATAAGGGCCAAATTTGAATTGTATTCGCCAATCGCATCCGAAGCTATGGCGCTCGTAGTCTGTTTGATGATGCTTCGCATTGTTGATTTTAGAACTGTTAGCGCATACGACGCCTTAAAAGTTTCCTGGGCGGCCAACCCCAAATCTTCCACCATGTCCAGTTTAAAAGAGGAGCCGTTTACGCTTATTGTTACGCCGGATACAGACGAGGGCCTGTTCACAAGTTTTGGAAGCGATATTCTGGCGAAGCTGTTGAGCGCGCCCCTCTCGGATATTACCGGAAGGCTTATTACTATGGATTCTTCCTCTTTATACGGCGATTGCCCCGCAAAGGCCACAACGTTAAGCCTGGCCGCGCCTTTTGGAACGTTTATTTCGGGATTGTCGCCGCCTTCCTTAAAAATAAGCGCGTCCGGACATGGAAACGGGTACACGTTGGGCGAAGAAATAAAGGCGGTTTGTATCGCCTTAAAGTCTATCCTGGCGTCGTCTTCTTTTCCGGCGGCGCGGTATAAAACGGCTCCCAGGTATCTAGCCAAAGCGGAATCGTTAAAATTAACTTTTTCGCTCACTTTAACCGAAGCGCCATGTTCGTTTGAGGCCCTAGCCTTTCTTATCGCTTTAGCATATTTATCGCCTAAAGAAGTGATTTTTTCCCCCGCTCTGCGCACTTCCACAAGAGCGCCTTCAATATCACCCTTATGGTAATAGTTAAGCGAATTAAACACGTTCAAATATATGTTTTCGTATTCTTCCCCGCCGTAATCTTTAACGTTGTCGTTTAAAATATAAGAAGCCGCGGCTTGGGTTATGCTTTTAGCGAAATTGCGTTCAATCAATTCGTCCGCTTCCTGTAAATCTTTAGACGATTCTTCGAACAATCCGGCGTAATGCTCCAGCATACCCTTGTCCAGACGGTACAAAACCGCGTTTTTTGGCGGATATAACGATTTTTTTTTGGATTCTATAACAGAAAGCGCGTTATTGTATGAGCTTTTGCTAAAATTTAAGTCCGCCTCCCGGTGCGCCTCATTGTAAGTAGCGCAGGAAGCGGTTAAAAACAACACGGGAACCGCCGCTAAACCGGCCGCAAAGCAAAACTTGTTTAATAGCATTAAAATATTCCTTAAAAAAATTAGCGTCAAAATTGTTAATAAAACCTGGCCATATAACTCCAATACATCATAAGGCGGCGCGGCGAGCCGTAAGCCCGCCTTTTAACTAAGCCGCTAAAACCATAAAAATCTTCATTTTTCATTTTAAGCTAATGACGCAAATAGCACGTTAGCGCGATATTCAAATTTCGTGAGCGCGATATTCTTCCCGCATCCGTTAATTAAAGCCTGGATTGGGCGCGTACTATTTCTTTTGTTACTTCGGCCTGCCCCTGCCAAACTATACGGTTGGTTTCTATGTTTGTAAGTTGCGCGTCCACAAAATAATTGCGGTACGCCTTGTTGCCGGCCTGATCCAGCATGGATTTTATTTCGCCGGAAAGCATAAATGCGGCGGCTGTTTCTTTGCCTAAAGCAAGAGCGGTTGTTTCGCTGGCGTTTGTTTGCTGATCCTGGCGCTCTTCGCGCAAACCCGCCCTCAAAGTTTTATCGGCTACAAAGTCCAAGTCGCCTGAGTTCATAATAGCCGTTTGCAAAGCCCTGGAAAGTATGCCCGTGTCAATATGTTCGCTACTGGAATTTCGAAAATCGCCTACTATGCAGGACGGGTTTTGCCCTCCATGATTGTTTTTCCATTCCCGTACAAGCCGGCTTACAGCTGGGCTGTCCAGACAATCGCCTATAAGCGTTTTGGCTATCTCGCGGACGTCGTTTGCGCTCCATCTTCCGCTTAAATCTTTTTGCTGATCCGCGCTTACGCGCTGCACTGAAGCGCACGAGCTAAAACACAACGCTGCGATTAAAACGGAGGCGATAAAATAAAGATTGACAAAATTTGAGATTTTAGAGCCTTTTTTTATGTTTTTCATTTTTTCTCCTAATTAAGTATAAATGTTAAAGTGTAAACAGTGCGCAACGCAAACATCCGGTTTGAACGGCGTTTACACCAATACGCTTTGATTTGCTATCGCCGCGTAATACAAAAATCGTCTTAAATAATTTAAACCGCGCTAAAACCGGCTTCCGTCACCGCTGATTTTATGGCGTCTACACTAACGGAATCCGCGTGATATACAACGGCTTTTTTGTGTTTAAGCGTCACTTTCGCTTTTTCAACCCCTTCCACCCCTTCCAGAGCCTCTGTAACGCTTTTAACGCAATGTTCGCAAGACATACCTTCTATGGTTAACGACGTCTTCATATTTTACGGCCTCCTAATAAATTTGCGCGGTTTGTTTTGCGCCGCGTTTCGTAATTTTTTTACACACGCCAAGTTTAACAGAACTTAAGCTTCGCGTTCAAGTCTTTTTCTGTTTTTTTGTCAATAGTCAGGGAAAATTTCACCTCTAACAACCACCGCTACAGCGGATTCTTCGCCACCCATAAAATAAAGCGTGTTAATACCGCCTGCGCTTTGCGGAATTTTGGCGCGGGAATAAGGCCGGCGGCGTTCCGGCTGTATGCGATGGTTTGCCCGCCCAAACAAGGGCTTGCGGAACGTCCTAGCCGTTGCAAAGGCCCATGGGCCTACTTAGGGAAGCGCGGCCGGGGGCGTTGCGAAGACAGGGCCGGCTACTGGCGGCGGAACGGCGTGAGGCCCGCATTTCCGGCCTCACATATAGCCCTGTTATGCGAAACACCATTGTTTCATCTATATAAAAGGCAACGGATTTCCATTAAACACATAATTTATGTCTCTATTTCTTTCTCCAATTTTTTTTGCCGGTATTCCAACGTTAATTGAAAAAGGCTCTATATCTTTTGTTACAACAGCTCCAGCCCCAACTACAGCGCCTTCTCCAATCGTGCAACCAGGTAAAACTATAACTCTTGGACCAAGCCATACCCGATCACAAATCGTTATTTTCTTTTTTCTAGAAGATTTACAACTAAAGTCTAAATTATTATGATTATGTTGCTCTGTCCATAACCATACACCATGACTAAAATTCACATTTTCTCCGATTTCAATAATATTACGAGCATCTAATATACTATAATGACCAATAATAGAACCATTCCCTATGGACAATCTATCAGGCCTGCGCATCTCTGCTCCACCATATATAATTACATTTTTTCCCATATTAACTTTGTAAACATACTTATAAAAAAAATTTCTTATGGAGTGGAACGAAATTTTACTCGTTTGCAAAATGGAATAAAATATGAATCCATTTACGCAACGTCCAATCAATTGTTTTATTTCCAATTTAATGTAGCCAATACCGCCTACGTTTTTTGGCGATGTTGGTGTGGGTGTGGAACTAATCACCATTCTTTCACTAATAACTCATGTTACGCAAGAACGCCATTATCCCCCATGTTAAAAGCGGAGAGTAATTCCATCGCCCTCCTCAATGACGCCAGGTAAATCTGTGATTTTATCGCGAAGTGATTGTAACCGTGGTTGAGTTTTGCTAACTCTAATTTTGTATATGCGTATATTGACGCAAATACATGATTGCTTTGCGTCCTTTCCCTATGCGCGGGCGAACTCCCTATGCTCGTATTTTGTTTTATACTCTCATGATACAC
>JAITER010000025.1 GCA_031281945.1 Spirochaetaceae bacterium
TGGTGTTCCGCGGTGTGCTCTTCCGAAAAAAAAAATATTTATATAGAGCGTATAAAAAATGCGGGTGGTCTGTATGTACCCCCCCCCCCCCACCCCGCCGAATAAAAAATTAAATATTCTTGTTGCAAGTAATCATCTTGTGAATGTTGGCGGAACAGAAAACTTTACATATACGATAATAGTTGAATTGAAAAGATTGGGACATCATGTTGAATATTTTACGTTTAATAAAGGAGAAATTTCTGAAAAAATAGAAAAACTTGGAGTTCGATTTAAGAGCTTAAAAAAATATGACTTAATATTGGCAAATCATACAACCGTAGTGAGGCTAGTATTTAAATATGGTTATACCATACAAACCTGTCATGGCATAATACCAAAACTGGAACAGCCTTCAATGTTCGCCGATTTTCATGTAAGTATAAGTTATGAAATAAAAGAACATTTAAATAAGAAAGGAATAGACAGTGTAGTTATATATAATGGCATTGACTGTAATAGATTTAAACCAGAAAAACCATTACATGATAAATTGACGTCGGTATTATCTTTATGTCAGTCTGAGGAAGCGAACGATTTTATAAAAAACTGTTGCCAAATAATAAATGTTGGTTTCATAAAAATGAATAAATATATTGAAAGTATGTGGGAATTAGAAAAATCAATAAATGAGGCCGATATGGTTGTTGGAATAGGACGGTCAGCCTATGATGGAATGGCGTGTGGCCGGGCGGTGTTATCCTTTGATAAACGTTCATATACGAAAGATTTTAACGGGGAAGGAGATGGGTATTTAACAGAAAATAATATTGAATTATCCTTAAAAAATAATTGTAGCGGAAGATGTTCAGGGAAAAAATTCAATCAAGAAATGTTTATTGGCGAATTAAAAAAATACAATAAGAAAGATGGAATATTTCTGAGAAATTTCGCTCTTAAAGAATTAAATATAAATATGAATATACAAAAATATCTTGAGTTAAAGCCGTCAAAGTACAGTAAATGGTTTTATATAAAGAAAATATTATTACGGATATTAATAAAATTCTATGAAGCATTCATGATTATCGATAAAAATATTAAAATAATAAAAATTAGATTAAAAAGAATTAGTATCATAAATTATATTTATTATACGATAAAGTTTAATCATAATAATAAAAGGAAAGATGTCGTATAACAGGTCTATATGCGCTTCCGAATTATGCGTAATTGGAAAATGCGATGAATTGTCTGATAAGGCGATAAAAAATAATGGATGGAGACATGAAATTTTGGCAAGCGCGGCGTCGTTATGGGAAAATAGCATTAAAATATAATATTGGATTTTCCACGCTTAAACTTAAGTTTTTTTAGTTTTTTGAAGCGTGATTTTGCAGTAAAGAAACGTTAAATTTTGCGGAAGACGGTATGAATATAGTCTTTTGGCGTGATTTTTCGCCGGATTTTATTGTTACGGCGTTTTTGGGGATGCGCAATAGTTTTGCTAAAAACGCCGATAGTCCGGCGTTGGCTTTGCCGTTTTCCGGCGCGGCGGCTATTTTTATCCGCAATTTCCCGTCTTTCACGTCCTGTATCTGGTTTTTGGCCGCCGCCGGGGTTATTTTGCAGTATAAGTAGACGCCTTCCGGTTTTATCGCAAAAAAATCATTCATAAACAACGTCTTTTAAACCTTTTTGGGCAGCCATGCGGGTTTTCCTGTTTTCCAGCAGAATGAAAAAGATTTGTCGCCGGCGCGAAGGGGTGAAAACGCCATATTCGCCAAAGCCGCGGCGGTAAACGATATTGCGTCAAATCGCGCAAAACTGGAGTAGACTTCAGGCGGCGGCTCTTCACCGGCTGGGATGACTCCAAAAACAAGCGTAAGCGGTGGCTGAAAGCTGTTTTCATTCAATTTTGTGGAAAGGGCCGCATCCGCCAAACATTCTTGCAGGTTTTTATTTAGCGTTTCCTGAAACAAGGAAAGGGAAGAAGGCCCTTCCGCTTTTAGCGAAAGCCCCCACAGCAAAGAGTTTTCGTTAAAATGCAGAGTTTGAATATTTTGAAAGCGAAAAAATCCATCCGCGGATATGTTTTTTAGACAAACGCGCAAAGAACGAGCCGTTTTAGTTAGCGAAGCCGCGGAGAGCGGGGCGTTAAGGCGGCGCAAAGGGGCGAGCGGGGGGAATGACCAAAGGCCTGCGGCGAAAGAAGGGCGGGAGGCGGAATAATTGGAAAAAAGCGTTTCTTTAAGGCGCTTTATTTGAGAAACCGCGTCTTTGTGTGGTTTAAGAACCAGGAAGCGTTCCATTAGCCTACCATTTGTTGTTTGGAAGCAAAGTTTTAACGTCTACAGGGTATGTCTGCGGTTTAATATTTTGCATGGCGGCGGCCTGGTTGTTCCCTACAAAGTTGGGAATATTGGAGCGGGGAAGGTAGTCTGGAATTTCAAAGTCAATTTCGCCGGAGCCTGAATCGGCGTTGGCGTTATAGGTAAGTATCGCGTAGACGAGGCCTTCGGATTCCAGCGCCTTGTATTCGTCCTCATTTATATCGAAGTATGCTTCCTGGTTTACTCTGCTTATAACGGCGTGGCTTAAACCGGTGGTTTCCATTGTTAAAAAGGACGGAGCGGAAAAAACGCCTTCTCCGGGAGCGAGGCTTACTTTTTGGGTTGTTGGTGAATATATTTGTGAAATATTTATATTATTTTTGTATCCAAGGTATTCGTTTGATTCGCATACGGCGTTTGCGCTATACCAGTAGCCCAAAAGTTTTTTCCAAACCTCTTGTGATGAGTCTTCGTAGGACGTAATTCCTTTTATTCTGTGTTGCGCCGCTTCGGTTACAGCCATAAAATTTCCGTGTTCCGATTGTATGACGTCTTTATATATATCGTAACTATTGGAAGATTGAATTCCTAACCACTGAAAAAACATATACGTAGAAGAATATTCCGCAAGCGCGTCGTTTCTGTTTCCCCATATATAAAAATTATTGCCTTCCCACACAGAGCTTTCGTAACCGGAAAAATATTGTATTCTGTTGTATTGTTGTTGCTGTTTATACAGATATTCGGCTCCGGTAGAAAGCCCTTCGTCTATCCATGTTTCAAACTGAGGGAAACCTTTTGACATACGCATTGAATAACTGATTAAATGCTGAAGTTCATGCGCTGTAGTTGTGTAACTGTTATCCGGGTTTTTGAACCCAGGATTTGTGTCTATGTAAAGCATTGGCAACATATTGGAATCGGAGCTGTGGAGAATGTCGTTTGGATAAAAGTATCCGGCTACATAACCGCCGCTGCCTTTGTATGTGTCTTGAATATCAAGCAATAAAAGTGTTATGCGTTTTTCATCGCTTTGCAGAACCGGTTCGCCAAACGCAGCCGTTATTCGCGGATAAATTAGTTCATCAAATTGATACACAATAGCCGTTCCCTGTTCGATGGTTATATTTTCTCCTTCTTCGACGTATAAAATGCAGTGTCTGCCCTGTGTTAAACATTCCGCGTTCAGTTTGTAACGTGTGGGGGTTTTGCCTCTAAGATCGGTTGCGTAAAAAGTCCGCTTTATTTCTAGAATATTCGGGTTGTCTATTGTCTGATGACAGGCCGTGAAAAAAAAAGCGAAAAATACGCAAGCAAATAAAAAGAGAACTTTTTTGATTTTAAACGCCATGCGCTAATTATAGCGAGTTTTTTTAAAAAAGGCTATCGAAATGGTTGGCGCCGTCTTACGGGCGGGGGCTTTTAACTTTAGCCGCGGCTCCCCGGCGTTTTCTGTTTTTGAGCGCGTCTACACCAAAACCTGTTTTAAGAATAAAATTAAAAATGATGGACGAAAAAAGAACTCCGCGCAATTGTTTAAAATGCGTTCATTTTAGCATTGATTGGACTGAAAGGCGCTTTCCGCGTTGTTGCGCCGTTTTTAGTATTAAAACAAACCGCATCCCGTCCGCAATCGTATTTGAGGCCTCCGGAAAACAATGCGTCTCTTTTGAGCAAAAAGACGGCCTAAAAAAATAAAGTTCAACAGTCGGGCGGCAAGGGCGATGCGGCGTCCGCTTGCGGCTTTAAAACGAAAACCAGCGTTAATTTTTACGGGGAAAAACATTTTTGACGCAAGCATCTTTTGTTAAAGGCGAGGTTAAAGCCGTGTTTTTAATCTCTTTAAATTTTATGGCGGGTTTGCGTCCGGTTTAAAATTTAAGAGCCGTCAAAATTAAAAAACGCGGTTAAGAACGCCGTTAAATCCGCGTCAAATCTTGCATTGTCAAGGAAACCGGAATTCATGAAGTAAACGCGACCGGCGTCTTGTAATTCAAGGCGCCGCCTTGAATTACAAACTTTATGTAATTGGACTTGTTCGCCAACCCTATTGGTTGTCGCCCAAGTCTTGCAAAATGCTACGCATTTTGCGTTTTTTAAGCGGAAGTTGTTCGAAAACTGAAGTTTCCGAACAACTCTATTTTTAGAATGCGGTTTTTAGCTCTTGGCGTGTAGCGAACATTTTAGATGTTTTAGCTCAATCAAAACAGTTTTACATATATTAAAAATTTTAATATATACAAAATATAATATGATAAATAAATTTATATATCTGCGGTGTTTTTGTTTTGGGCGAAGACGCGCCGACGTGTGATTTATTGGGCAAGCGGCGAGGCTTGCGCAGATGTGTTTTTAGGAGGCGGACTTGTATGATAGGCGCTGGTTTTTTTTACGATGAACTGCGGCGGCGGGGCGTGGATTTTTTTACCGGAGTTCCCGATTCGCTTTTAAAAGATTTTTGCGCGTATATAAGCGCAAACGCCCCGCCTTTAGCGCATGTTACGGCGGCGAATGAAGGCGCGGCGCTCGCCCTGGCGTCGGGTTATCATCTTGCCGCGAACAAAACGGCTCTTGTTTATATGCAGAATTCGGGGATTGGAAACGCCGTAAACCCGTTGCTATCCCTTTGCGACAAAGACGTCTACCGCATACCCGCTCTGCTACTTATAGGCTGGCGGGGCGAGAGCGGCGTTCATGACGAACCTCAGCATATTACTCAGGGGCGGCTGACGTTGCCGTTGCTGGAAACGCTGGAAGTTCCTTGTCTTGTAATGAAAGGCGAGGAAGCCGCTCTGTCTGCGGAGCTTGACGAGGCTTTTTCGGCGTTAAAGCGGCGCGGCGTTCCGTTCGCGCTTGTTGCGCGGAAAGGGACTTTTTCACCGTACAAAGGCGCCGCGCCCGCAGACGGCTTGAATTCCATGATTTCCAAGACGCTTGTCATGAGCCGCGAGGAGGCGGTTGAAGAAATCATTCTATCCTCGCCGGACGACTTCTTTTTTTGCACTACAGGCATGGCCTCCCGCGAACTGTATGAACTGCGTGAAAAACACGGTTTGGGACGTGAGCGTGATTTTCTTACTGTAGGCTCCATGGGTCACGCATCTTCCCTTGCGTTGGGTGCCGCGTCTGCGCGGCCGGATGCGCTTATTACCTGCATAGACGGGGACGGCGCTGTTTTAATGCACATGGGGAGTCTTGCGATAGCCGGAACAAGGAAGCCGCGTGGTTTCCGGCATATTGTGCTTAACAACGGCGCCCACGATTCGGTGGGCGGTCAGCTGACGGCGGCTTTTAATATAGACCTTGCGGGCGTCGCCCGCGCCTGCGGTTATGAGCAAACTTTTTGCGTGAACAAACGCGAGGAACTGCGTTTTGCGCTGGGGGCGGCGCGTAACGGCCCCATTTTTATAGAAGCGCGGGTAAAAAAAGGTTCAAGGCAGGATTTAGGCCGCCCAAAATCCAGTCCCGTAGAAAACAAAACCGCATTTATGAAGTTGTTGTGCGGGATGTAGCGCGAATGGCGCCTTTTTGCTACGCAAAAAGGCGTGCGAAAAATCAAAAGCGGCGCGGAAAACTTTCGGTGGGTCTGGGAGGCCTAGGCCTCCCAGCGGGGGGGTGGGGGCAGAGCCCCCAGCGGCAAGCAAGGCGCGAGCCGTTATCGGGCCCCACACTGGGCCGCCCGGGTTGGGGGGACGCGCTCAATGTTTCGCACAACCGGGGGGCGGGGGAGTGTGGGCGGAGTCCCCAAGCCGTTGCGCCGCCTTACGGCGAAAGGCGCCATTAAGCCGCGCAAGCGATTGGAGCGGGAATTAGGCGCTAAGGGCTCGCCCTTAGCGCCTAATTTTAGCGGAAAGCGCGGTTTTTTGCCGTGAAACGGCAAAAAATGCGCCCGAATTAAAAAACGGCGGCCTTTCCTTAATTTTAATACGGTTTTCCGGGATTATTTTCCAAAGCTCAAGGCCCCGCGCCAATGCGTGGCGCAACCCGTCCAGATTTACAGGCCTATAGCGTTACGCAGGCGGGAGATTGTTTGGGAGGCTATTTCGCGGGCTTTTTGGGAGCCTTCGCGCAGTATCCGGTCTATTTCTTGCGGGTTGGAAATCAAATTTTCGTAGCGTTCCCTTATTGGTTTTAGAACGCGGTTTGCGGCGTTAAAAAGTTCTTCTTTCGCCTCTCCCCAGCCCATGCCGCCTGAGCGGTAACGTTTCGCAAGCGCTTCTTCGTCTTCTTTGCTTGCGGAAAAAAGTTTGTATAAAGCGAAGACCCGGCAATTTTCCGTGTCTTTCGGTTCGTCTACGCCTTGTGAGTTGGTGACCACGCGCATTATAGTCTTGCGCAACTCTTTTTCCGGCAAAGACAGCGCTATCACATTGCCGTAACTTTTGCTCATCTTGCGCCCGTCAAGGCCTGGAATCACGCCCGCCGAATCATGAACCCACGCTTGCGGGAGGGTGAGTAGTTCTTTATTGTAAGTGTGGTTTATTACGTCCGCTATATCACGCGCCATTTCAACGTGCTGGGTTTGGTCGCGGCCCACAGGGACGTAATCTGCGTTAAAAAGCAGGATGTCGGCGGCCATAAGCACGGGGTAAGTAAAAAGGCCCATGTTTATTCCGGAGTCGGGATCATTTCCTTTGGCGGTGTTTGCTTCCACGGCGGCTTTATACGCATGGGCGCGGTTCATCAGGCCTTTTGAGGTAAACGCCGCCAGTATCGTGGAAAGCTCGAAAGTTTCCGGCACAAGGCTTTGGCGGTAAAAAACCGTTTTCTCCGGGTTAAGGCCGCAGGCGAGCCAGAGGGCGGCTATTTCCAGCGTGGCGCGTCTTAACGATTGAGCGTCTTTCATTGTGTTTAACGCGTGATAGTCGGCTATAAAATACCGGGCGTCAAAACGCTCGCACAGTTCCAAAGCTGGTTTAATCGCGCCAAAATAGTTGCCTATGTGGAGGGAGCCTGTGGGTTTTATTCCGGTAAGCGATATTTTTTTCATGTTCTTTTACCTCCGGCGGACAGTAAAACCAAAACAAGGCCGCCCATAAGGAAGATCAAGGGCCACCAGTTTAGGATGAAATGCTTGAATGAAAACGGCGCTATACCGTAAGAAAAAATAAAAAGCGTACAGCCGAACACTATAAAAAAAACACTTGGAACTATATACACGACTTTGGGTTTTTTATGTTTGCGCGCTCCCGAAGGGAGCAGGGCGAGCCCTGAAAAAATTGAAAGAAACGGCCAGCAGCGGGTGAGCGGCAATTTGATTATATTTTCTGCAATAAGAAAAAGAAAAAGGCCTGTAAGTATAAAAAAGGTGGCGAAAAAAAGATACAGCGGACGTCTGTTAAGCTTAAGCGCCAGCGTCGCGCAAATTACGCCTAAACTCATAGTAAGGAACGAAGTTACAACCGGCGCTTTTAACGCTCCGGTGTGAATGCTTATAAGTACGCCGGCCCCCAAAACCATAAACAAGATGCCTGAAAAAAAGATTATGTGGGCGAAAAAACGTTTTTGAATATCGTTAAGCATGGCGATAAATATATCATGAAAAAATATTTTTTGAAAAGCGGACGTTGCGCCGCCTTTTTCACCTATATAAAGGCGGGTTTTTCACCGTTTTTTGTGATATTTGTTTTTTTATGCCTTTCTTCCTGCCGCGAAAATCCGCAGACTGTAATGGTGAATTCGTATTATATATGCGGTTCGAAAGGGGAGAAAGAAGCGTTAAAAGAGCTATGGGGCCTTTTTGCGGAAAAAAAACTTACAGGGATGGAACGTTTTGCTTTAATACGCGAAATTGCGGATGTGTATCAACGTCAAGATGAATATGAAAAGCTCACCAATTTTTTATCTGAATGGGTTCTAAAGAATCCGGACGACCAGTCCAACGGGTATTATCTGCTTATGATAGCGTATAGTTACATAAAGCAGGATTCACCTGACGTGGCCGCTATGTATTTTAATATGATTGTAAAAAAATATCCAGATTTAATAGTGAAAGGGTCTTCTATACATTTGGAATGTTTAAAACAGCTTATTGTTTTGGTAGATACGCCGAAAGAAAAAATTTGGTGTTATGAGGAATTGATTTCGCGTTTTCAGGGAAGTATAGATCTTGGAACTACATGGTTCATGCTTGGAAAAACTTACGAACAGGCCGGCGAGTGGGAAAAGGCTATAGGCGCGTACGCTAAATTCATCCCGTTTTACGGCGCTATAATCCCCGGTTATCCCGGCGCTTACGATTACGCCAAACAGATGGTGGATTTTAACAATTCCTCCAAAAACTGGACTTTTGAAAATCTTCCAGCGCTTATGAACACGATAAAATCCGCGCTTGAGGAAGGAAACGCATACAGGCTTTGGCAGTACCGCGCTAAAGTGAATTTTTTTTCCAGGTCATGGGCGCAGACGGACGCCGAAGATTCCGGAACCGCGGAGTTTAATTTGCCTTCCTTTGGAAACTCCTCGCGCATAAGTTACGCCGCGGATTTAAGTCCCGGAAGCAACGCTAACGAGGCGTATTTGCGCACCTGGGGATGGAATCAATTCACCCCGATTTGGTATTTTTATTTTCGTAAAGTGAATTTCCCGCCCGACCCGGAAATACACGGGAGATGGGAATGGGCCGGCGTATACTACGGCGAGCGTTTTTAACCGCAAGTCTTAAAATGACCGCGCGCTTTTTTTAATAAAGTTGTCTGTAAACTAGACTAAAGGCGGCGGCCGCCGGGTTGTCGAAGAAGTCCAATGGAGCGGCGTTATGGGTGATTTGTTATGAGTAATGATGAGCAAAGCCGCAAAACATTTGGCGCCCTGATTTTGGCCGGAGGCGCGGGCCGGCGCATTGGCTTTGACAAAAAATTGCTGACCGTTGACGGTGAGCCGGTGATTGAAAAGCAAATAGGCGTTCTTTCGGCGGCGTTTAACGAAGTGATTGTTTCGGCTAACGGCGGTTTTACGGAGCGAAAAGGTGTGAGCGTTGTAAAAGATGTTTTGGGAAGCGGCCCGCTCGCCGGAATTTACAGCGGCCTTTTATCCTGTAAAAGCGATTTTCTTTTTGTCGCCGCCTGTGATATGCCGTTTTTGTCCGGCGCCTGGATAGCGCGCCTTAAAGAAGTTCTTTGGCGAAACGATTGCGATGTATGCGCCGCCGCCCGTGAAGACGGATTTATTGAGCCGTTTAACGCCTTTTATGGAAAAACCGCTATTGGGGCCGTTAAACAAAGCCTGGAAGCCGGCGTTTATAAAATTCAGTTTGTGTTAAAAAAGCTAAACGTGTTTACAATTCCCAAAAAAGAAGCCGAGGCTCTTTGCCCCTTTTCCGCTCAGGGGCGCGGGCTGTTTTTTAACATAAATTTTAAAGAAGACCTGGAAAAAGCGCAAAGCGCGGCTTTCCGGTAAACGGCCTTGAAAGGCGGGCGGCGGTTTGTTATCCGCGTTTTTTGGGACGCCGGCGTTAGTTTAGCGGGATTGCGCGGGGGCTCGCTCAACGTAGCCAGGCCTAAACTTGACCCACAAAATCGAACATTTCCCTATAGTCGTAGAGGGTGTGGAATTTCTGTAGGCCCCGCCAAACAATTTTTACCCCGGGCGGGCCGTCGCTTGGGGCCCGCCCAAGTTTCAGATATACTCTACAGCTTCCGCTATACTGTGCGGTTTTTCAGACGCTTCCTTCGTGCTGTTCGTAACACAATACAAGACTTTCCATTCGTCTTCGTCAAACAGTGTTGCGCACGACAGCACGAGGTTTACCCGCGCTATGTACGTGAGGTTTATAATAAACACCGCTATTACCGATTTCCGAGGCAAGCATTGGGATATTAAGCCTAAACCAAAGAAGTTTGTATCCTATAAAAATTATTTTTGCACATACGCTATATTCGAACAGAAATCCCAGCCATCGGAAAAACTTGTGTTGCTAAACGAAAAGGTTTTGCATCCGGGCATGACCCACTGGGTAAACGGCAGGAAATCGTTTTCAAACAAATGCTCTATATTTGACGTAGCCGTATTTAAATACGAGGACAAATTACCGACAATGCCGTTTACACAACTTTCTATCAGACCAAATGTGTCAATTTTACTCCATGTGCCGTAATTAATCCCCGGAGGGTTGTTGTCCTGAACATTCGCGTTTTTTTTAATTATTATTTTTCCCCATTGGTCTATATCGAATCCCAAATAGCATTTTAGCGACTTGTCAAAATAAACCCCATCGTTATCTTCTGTGTCGTGGTCAAAATTTGCCCATGCATATACCCGTATGTCAAACAGCAGGGCAGGCAGAGAAATGCCCTGCTCATTGAAGGTAGTTGTGGACACTTTGCAACTCAACTCGTATTTATGGGAAACTTTCGCCGAAGCCAAAGGAAACGGCGGGGCCCATTGCAACACCCTGTCTGTTTCGGCAGACGTATGGTAACTGTATGAATAATACCTGGCATCGTTGCTGTCCGGCTTAAAAAGCTGAACATCATTGCCAGCGTCCAAATCTAAACCTATCCCAACATTCGAGATGTAAGCTCCGCCCTCAGCTTGAGCGGTTGCTTTGTATCTTAATCCTGAGAGAATCTTTTTGCGGAACTCCTCCATGAATTTCCAGCAAAATTTGTCCCTGTTTATGGCAGTAACGCCGCTGATTTTGGCTGCTTCACCGCTTTCAAGCCAGTCCCAACTAAAATTCCGGATTTCAGGGAACGCCGTTTCATCAAACATAATAATATAATTAAGTGTTTTAACGCTGTTGCCGGAAATGGTAAAAGTATATTGCTTTGGGGGGAAAATATAATTAAAACTACTGTTTTTAGCTTTAATTGTGTAACCGAAAATAGTGGTGCCGGCCTTTTCAAGCGCATTCAGGTATTCAAGAATTTCACTTATAACCAATTGCCGTGCGGAAGTTGAGATCTGTATCGAGGGTAATTTAACGGTTGAAAGCGTTTTAAGATTTAAGGCCAATGTTGAGATTTCAAATAAATCGTCGGGGTTATCCACCTGGGACATTTTCTTTACTCTATTGGCAACATCTTCATTTTTATCTTTTAAGCCGTTATATGAACTTGAGAAAAAATTAACAGCTATATCGTAAATAAATGTCCAGGGCGTGTCACTGTCATCCTGTGTGTGATATCCAAGAATATGTTTTTTATTGCGGGGGTTGTAGTCAATTTCGATTACCTTGAATGTTTTGAAATACTGGTTGTAGGTAACGTGATTGTCACCTCCGTGAAGTTCAACCACTTTGCCGACACTGTCGATGTTATTGTTCTTCCCCAGATTATCAAGCAGTTTCGGCGGAAATCCCTCGGCCATCTCAAAGCAAAAAGCGAGATAATAATTATCGTAAAAACTCTGAATAAAATCCGGCACAATATAATTGCCATCCGCGCATTTTTTGTACGAATAGTCAAAAACTCCCTGTTTCTCAAATTCATTAAAGAGTGAAGACCCTGTTTTGTGCAAATCTTCTATTCTTTTTTTAAGATCATTGCCGTATGAAGAAGGAAGTTTGTAGTCATCGGTATTGACGGTAACTTTGAAATAATTGTGGTTGGCGGTTCCGTCGTCAAGATAATAAACATGCACACTGCCTTTGGCATTGAGCATTGATAGCCGATTCGGAAACAGCTGTTACCATGTGATAGCCGTAACCTGAAAGACGCGATTGTTTTAATGACATAATATTACCTCACTTATATTACTTTGGATCAGGATAACCGTTATTGAAACCGCCCGATTTCGGCGCTTCCTGCTACGGACGCTTTCCATCCCCGATATCCCACTTTCCGTGGTTGAAACTTACCCTCATTTGATAAGTTTTTCATTCCTGTAAGACGCCACACCTTGACCGGATTACGGCGCCTTTTTCACTTTGCCTCACCACTGCCTTTGAATGCGCCAGTGTATTTGTCTATCCACATGGACAAATACACTGGCGTAAACACTGCCGCAAGGACCATTCCGGGAAGCAGAATCTCGTTCATCGTAAGGCCGAACCCCGACTTGGACAAAAGCAACCATAGCACTTTCAGCAAGGAGATCCCCGCAATCCAGACAGCGGCTACTATCATAGACCATTTACTAACTTCGCTGGCGTTGACTTTGGCCTTAACCTACATCGCTTCAGATATCTGATCGCTCATATATTACCCTTCTTTAATGATTCGGTACTGCAATTTATCCGATTCATATGATTTGTAATAATATTGGTTTATTGAATTGTCAAGAAAAATCTGTAGTTTTATCAGGGCAACGTCATTTAACTTTGCCGAATAAGACTTCCCGCAGAAAATCGTCGCTGAGGCTTGCCCTGAACATTTTGCGGCTCAGGCTAAACCGTTTTTCTGGGACGGCGGTCTTCCGCAGAAGATACAGGGCCGTTTTCCTCAACACATTCAGATTCTCCGCCGCATGATCCGTCCGCGCCCGGCAATGGTCCTCACCAAAGCATATATCCAATACGGCTCATCCAGCCCAGTTCCTACTCGGTAAACTCAAAATATTCCTCCAACCCCCACTGTCAACAAGTTAAGAGTAGACACGCCGGAAGAGCCGTGATAAGGCGGAATACGGGAGGGTGTTATGGAAAAAAAACTGTTTTGAAACAGTCCGAGGCCTGTTAGAAAAAGCGGCCTATGAAAACCGTTCAAAGAAACGGGAACAGGATTTCAGCAGGGAGCGCAAGATGTCGTTTAAAAAGCTGATG
>JAITER010000046.1 GCA_031281945.1 Spirochaetaceae bacterium
TTTAGCGGCCGAGGCCACTATTGGAGCGGAACCCATGCCCGATTCGTTTGAAAACAGACCGCGGGCTATGCCGTAACGCGCCGCGCTCATTAAAGAAGACGCTACAAAACCGCCGCCTATAGCCCTCGGTGAAAACGCCGCTTCAAGTATCGTTGTAATCGTCTGCCCCATGAATTTATGATTAATTATCAAAATAACGATACAGCCGATTACATAAAAAAGGGACATTACCGGAACAAGCTTTTCGCACACTTTGGTTATCCACTGAAGACCGCCTATCAATACAAGTCCCACAAGTACGGCAAGCACAAAACCGGTAATCCATTTAGGAATATTGAACGATTCCTCTACAAGATTCGCCACAGCGTTTGACTGTACGCCATCCCCAATGCCGAAGGCCGCGATAGCGGTAAAAAGCGCAAATAGAACGCCCAGCCATTTCATTTTAAGACCGCGTTCCAGCGCAAACATCGCGCCGCCCAGCATCATTCCGTTCTCGTTTCTTACACGGTATTTTACCGCGATAAAACTTTCGGCGTACTTTGTGGAAATTCCGAATATGCCCGCGATCCACATCCAAAAAACCGCGCCCGGCCCGCCTATAGCGATGGCAGTTCCTACGCCGATTATGTTTCCCGTCCCGATAGTGGAAGCAAGCGCGGTTGTCAAAGCGCCGAACTGGGAAACGTCCCCGCTCCCGTCCGCATCCTTAGTAACAGACAGCTTAATTCCCAGTAAAAGTTTACGCTGAATAAAGCCCGTCCGTACTGTCATGTACACGTGTGTTCCAAAAAGCAAAATTAGCAGCCAAGGCCCCCATAACCATGCGTCTATTGTGCTTACGATTTTTCCAAATGTTTCCATGCAACATCCTCCTAAATAAAATATGGAAATCGACTGGATTATATAACCCGCATAAACTAATTCTAATAATTGATTTATGCTGAGTTATGGGAATTAGCCCAATAAAAAATTGTGCCTATGCAGAAGTCCATCAGATTTTTCATCATGATGTTAACCGCATTTTTAGCCCTGGTAAGACCCGTTTCCAAAAGAGCGAAGCCGGCTTGCATTACGAATACAAGACTCGCCCCTAAAAAGAGCCAAACCTTATCCAACGATTCACTCAATCCCCATTCCTGCGCAAAACAGGAAGCCGCGCCTGCCAGCCCAAAGCAGACCTCTATAATCGCAGGTTTTTTCAAAATTTTTCCTCCAAAAAACAATATGCTTTTAATTTAGCAAAAATCATGCCATCTTATGGCAAATATAACATTTATGAAATAAAATCATACAAAAAAGAATAATTTTATAGTTATCGGCTAAGTTAAGGGCGCTGTAAAATTGAAAATGCTTTAAATATCCTAAGTTTTGTATAGAAATTTATTAATTATCTACTTAAATGTATTGTTTTTCTACTTTTTTGTAGAAAATCTAGCAAATTGCTAATACTCAATCATACCGGCAAGAATTGCGCCCAAAAACACTTGCGCCCTGTATTCCGGCGATTCGTGTTTTCATTTAGAAGCGGCGTAAACGTCCGCAACAACAAGGCGGGGAATATTTTCGGCCTGGATTCGGCAAGATGATGATGTAAAAAATTGTATATTTTACCGTGCGCGGCGCGATTTTGGAGCCTGTTAAAGAGCTTATAACGGTGAACGCGCAGGCTATAGCGGCGCTACAGGAGGCTTTCGGGGTTGGGGCGGATTCGACGGTTGCGGATAGAGTCGCGGCTCTTGAAGATGCGCTTGAGGCGGAGGCTGCGCGGATAGACGGGCTGAACGGGAGCGTAACAACGATAAACGGGGAAATCTCCACGATTCTGTGAACTCAACGTACAACAGCGGTTTTTTCAATGCTCCTAGTGTAAATTGGGGTTATGGCAATCCTTCAACCACTGTTTTTTGGAATTTTGAAGCGACTTCAAAGGTTGGTTTGGGGCATGGGTCGTCTACAAACCTTACTTTATCCGGAAGTGCGAACCCATTACATCCGGCGATAGGATGGGCTATGGCTAACTGGTAACAATTTAAAGGTTTGTGTATAAAAAAGGCGGCTTTCCGCATGGCAAGCCGCCTTTTTCTTTAAGTCCGCAAACTGCTTTCGCTTTAGGGCTTTTTAGATAGCCGCTAAAAGCTCGTCCCACGAAGTAAGGCCGTATTTTTCGATGTTTTGGGTGGGATGCCCTTTTTCTTGCAAGAATTCAATCAATTTATCAATTTCTTCTTCGCATATAGTTTCGTCGGCTATCATATCGGTATAGTTGTCTATGCCGTAAAGTTCCTTCGCCGTAGCGTTGAGTTTAGCTCCGACAAATTCTTTTAGTGATTTAGGCATCCATACAATACGCGCAGGGCCGCCCTCCGCTTTCATAAATTTTTTGGAAGAAATAAACTGCTTTCCGTGGCCCATAAACATGGGGTTTTGAACGCCGCCGCCAGTGTTGGCCGCAAGTTCAGAGAAAGACATACCAACGGGAGTCTTGCCTATGTGCTCGCGATTTACAATTACAACGCCGTTTGATGTATATTCAATGCCGCATATACACTCAAAACAGCCGCAGGAAGTCATAGGATCTTTCAATATTGAATAAAGCGTTACTTGTTGCAAAGCGCCGTGTGAATCGGCCTGTACAACTTCGTTTACATCCTCCCAAATGCCAAGCCGCTCGTCTATAACCCGTTCTTTTGTAACAGGTTTTGACGGGCCGTTTGGATCCAGTTCGTAGGTGGCTTTGGCGTCAAGCCACGAAACCGCGCCGCAAAGCCCCAGCCTTTCTGGAGTAACTATGCAAACATGAGCGGGACTAAACGATTGACATAACGTGCAATCGTAAAAAACCTGTACGCTTTCGTCTGTAAGACTTTTAAGGCGTTCATCGCGTTTTGCGTAGACCGCATTCACTTCTTTTTTAAGGCTTTCTAATTTAGTATATTCTGGCGTGCCGGGGAAGCCGAGGTAAATTTTTACCTGGCATTTGTCTACAACGGCTTCGTATTCGCTTTTTATTTTTGCGTAAAGGATTTCACCAAAATGCTTCGCCCGGAAGCCCGCTTCAAAAGCCGCCTTGCTTACACGTATGCGGATAAGATCGCGTTGGCCGGTGTGCATGATTCCTTCCGCTTCGTTTATAAAAGCGTGAAGTTTTCTTTCAAAAACAGGCTCAAAATCACTTTGCATTTTTTTACCGGAAACTTCAACTATGTAGGACATCGCGAGTTTCCCGCCGCTTTCAACTTTATCAATATCCGGCCCAAAAACTTCTATGCTGTGATCTTCCACCGTTGTATCCGGCATAGTGCGCACCCATTCAAAACATGGCATACGCGAACCGTCAATGTCGCAGTGCATATCGTTTCTACGTATGATTTCGCCTTCAAAAGCTGTGGAAAACGCAACGGGAATGTCCACTTTGGTTATTTTTAATTTGATGTCGCGGGCTTCCAAAGAAGTTTCGATGAATTCAGATGTGTTTTTTTGTATGATAAGGCTTTTGGGAACCGGCCACATATCTTTTTCATCGTTTGTAATAACAGGAAAGCCTTCCGCTATAGCGCCGCCGCCGCAAGCTACAACAATGTCCGGCACTGGCGCGTAGGCGTTTACAAAAGCGCGTATTCTGTTAAAAGTGTAGTCGTCTAAAGCTACGCGATCTTTCGGCTGGACGGCTCCAAAAATCATGGCGGCGCGGTTTACCAGGCTAATGATGTGGGCGACCTGCCAAATGTCCGGCCCAACCGGAACAACACGCACCGAAAAATTCATGTTAAGATTCATGCGGCGGGCCTGCTCAATTATTCCGCCTATAAGAAATACAAAAATAGCCCGTGATTGATACCCTTTTATTATTTCGGCGGCCTCTTGATCGCTGGGAGCCGGGCCAATAATAACTACGAAGCCAGGAATATCGTTGGTTACAAGCGGAACGCCCAGTTCCCGTACTTCGGCGTCAGTCATGTGGCCCCAGTAAGGGCGGGTTTCCTCCGAGTTTGGGTTGTACGGATCCGCGCCTTTCGCCCTTGCGTATGCGCAGGCTTCTATTGTTTCAGCCGCTAAAATCGTGCCGAAACCGGAAATAAACACATCGCCAAGCCGTTGATCGCGAGGTTTCCAGTTCGCCTTTACTTCTTCAAACCCATCAACAAGCTCGCCTACAGTTTTGATTCTTCTATCGGTGTACACAAGGTAGCTGGCAAGGTCAAAAGCCGTGTTTTGAATGTTAATAGGCGCGTCACGGCCAAGTTCTTTAACAGTTTCCGCGAGGTCTTTTTCAGCCTTCGCGAACATTTCATCCGAACCGTCAAAAACACGGTTAAAAAGTAACTTCATACCCATAGTTTTACTCCATCTTTCAAAATAGCGCTGCGGCGCTAGGCCGTCCGGCTTTCAAGCCGTTTCGCCGCTTTCTTGCGGCTTAAAATAAATTTTTAAAGCCGCTCTTTTATGGCGGCTATTTCGGATTTTATCCTGTCACCTGCGTCAAACGGGGACGTTCCTTCACGATCGGCCTTTATTATGTCATCGTTATAATGAATAAAACCCAAAAACGCGTCTGCGGGAATTCGGTTTTTCACAAAATCCTCATCTTCCGGCGTACGCACTTTGTTAGCCACAACGCTCACCTGTTTAACGCCAAGATCTGCGGCAAGTTTTTTTACAAGGTGATATGTTTGTACGCTCCGCGCTCCAGGTTCAATTACAACGATAAAGCGGTCCACCATACTGGCTGTACCGCGCCCAAGATGCTCAATTCCGGCTTCCATGTCCATAATTACGACTTCTTCACGCTGAACGACAAGATGGGATATAAGCCGTTTTAAAACAACGTGTTCAGGACATACGCACCCGCCTCCGCCTGTTTTCACCGTTCCCATGACTAAAAAGCGTACGCCGTTTTTTTCCAGCGCAAAACGATCCGGGATGTCGTCAACTTTCGGGTTTATTTTGAAAAATTTGCCCGCTCCGTCAACGCCGCTCCCGGTTCGTTCTTTAATTAGCTCTTCCATCTCGGAAACCGGCGTAATCGCGTTTACTTCTTCCGGCGTAAAGCCAAGCGCCACGCCTAAGTTGGCGTCCGGATCTACATCCACAGCGATAGTCTTTTTGCCTTCCGCGGCGTAAATGCGGGCCAAAACAGCCGATAATGTTGTTTTTCCTACCCCGCCTTTGCCAGTAATCGCGATTTTCATTTTACTCCCTAGATTCCAAGAGCCGCGCGTTTCGCTTCTATGCCGTCAATAATCTTTTTTACAAGCGATTTTGGATCTGTGTCTATTATGTAACCGGCTCCGGTGATCTTGCGTGTGCCTTCAGTTATAAGCTCCGCCATTTGAGTGGAACCCATAACCTGGGGTTGTATGCCTAAATATACGTCTATGCCCGAACCTATGCAGTAGTTGGCTATAGAAACGGCTTTTTCCGACATCCACTCTGGCGCGACGCCTACGATGGGCAACTGATTCATGTCAACGTTCCAATCGCGGGCTATACCGGCGACCAGCAATAGTATACGGCTTATATCGACGCAAGCCCCCATGTGAAGAATTGGCGGAATGTCCGCAAGATCGCAAACGCGGCGCAAACCATCCCCGCAACACCATTTGGCTTCTTTGTTCAGAAGGCCCGCTTTTGTCGCAAGCTGGGCGGCGCAACCTGTGGCGACTATCAGAACGTCATTTTTTAGCAACTCTTCCATGATGGCGAAATGTGAATAATCCGGCCTTACACGCGGATTGTTGCATCCGACTATTCCTACGGCTCCTCGTAAAACGCCGGAACGTATGGCGTCTACAGCCGGACGGTAAGAACCGAGTTGGTCTACATGGCTGTTTGTAACTCCATCCAGTTTGCTAATGATTACCTCGCAAGGGTACCCGACGTTAGCCGGCTGTTTTGTTTCCGGTATATAAATCTTGCCCTCGTCGCGGTTTGGGTAGTTGTCAATAGCCATTTTTACGATTTCTTTGGCCTGTTCCATAGCGGTTTCCGGGGCGAATTCAATGTGAATAGCCCCAGGAATGCGGGCGATATGGCTGGAAGTTACAAATTTTGTGTGAAAACAGTCCGCCAGTTTTGGCAACGCGGGGAAAATGCACTGGACGTCTACACACATAAGGTCGCAAACACCGGTAAGAATTACGTTTTCTTGTTGAAGGAAATTGCCGGCCATACGTACGCCGTGCCGCATGGCGACTTCGTTGGCTGTACAACACAAACCTACTACGTTTAAACCCTTGGCGCCTTTGCTTTTGGCGTAATCTTGCAATTCTTTTAATTCCGCCGCTGTAACAACCATTTCTGAAAAAGCTGGGTCATGGCCGTGAACGACTAAATTTACCATGTTTTTTTCCAGAACGCCCAAGTTGCCTTCCGAAGCGCGCTCTTGCGGGGTTCCAAAAAGGATGTCCGTGATTTCCGTGCCTATCATTGAACCGCCCCAGCCGTTGGAAAGGCCGGTTCGCACGCCTTGCCGGACGAGGTATTCAGCATCCGCCGTGTTGCCCATGTGCGTCATGTGTAACGATGTGGCGATTTCGCGGTCTATGGCGCGTGGAAGCACGCCTTCTTTTTTCCAAAGTTCCTGCCTTTCCGCAGGGGCCCGCTTTGTAAAAAGCTGGTAGCCGTCCGGTTTGCCGAACTCCATAAGGCCAACGTTGGCTACATCATGGGCTACATCGTAAATGTCGCGCCCTTCGGTTTTGACGTTCCATTCCTCCGCCAAACGCAGGAGTTTTGCTTCGTCCCGTATTTGATAGCCGCCGTCTTTTTTTGCTTCGCGCAAAACGTGTAAAATCTCGCGCGCATGGTCTGAGTGGGACGCGGTTCCCGCGGCTATCATACGCAGATAGTTCCTTCCCGCTATAGCGTGAGCGTCCGCGCCGCAAATTCCCCGCTTGCCGCGCGCCGAAACGCGGCACGGCCCCATAGAACAGTTTTTGCAACAAACGCCGTCTTCACCGAACTTGCAGTGCGGCGTTTGCTGCTTTACGCGATCTTCGTAAGTTTCCGCGCCCGATTTAACCGCCTGTTCTTTTAGTTTGGCGGTTACCTCTTCCATTTGCTCAATGGTAGTCATGTTTTCCAATGTTTTCAAAACATACTCCTTACTGCTTTCAAGCAATAGATTTGTTCGACAACCCGTGCGCCGCCTGTTTTGGCGTCTCAAGAGAAGCCGGCAATTCTAATAATTTCGTTCCGGTCCAACTTCGGTTGAATCCGGTACGTTTATACACTTTTATACCGTCCGTGCGCATCATATTAAAACAACAATGCGCGATTGCTAAAATAGCAACTTTAATTACGCAATGCTAATGAGCAAATAAGATGTGAAAGCGCTGGTTAATTTATGATTAATACACCTTCCTTAAACTATCCTACATAGTATATTACCACAACGGCCCGCTGTCAATAAAGTTTTTATTGCGCCGGGATAAGATTCACCGCTCTTTGCGCCCAAATTCCTTGAATTTGAGACTGTTTCAAAACACGGTTGGTTTTGGAACAGCCGCATTTAATAACGCGCCTATTATAATAATAGAAGGAACGAAATTGTAACGCCCAAACTGAAAAGTTGTTTCGTAATAAAAAGGCCTTGCAAGGAACTTGAGCTTTATCTAAACTGAAAATCGCCGGTAAAAAAACGGTTAAAAGACGCTTTTCTTAACATTAAAGTGTAAGATTCCGAAAATAGAACAAAGAAATGTTTATGAAAAAGAATTTAAAATGTCTTGTGACTGTTTTTGCGGCGGCGGCTTTGTTTTTTTCGTGTAAAACAGTTGAAATCAATATGCGCGGCAGTTACCAGCTGCCTGTCGACTACGAAGAAGCAAATTCCTGGCGAAATGGAAAAATAGACCCTTTTGTACACGCGATAATTGAATCGCCGGAATTTTCCGGTTACAGGGGTAGAGATCCTTTTGAATATATTCAGCTTGTCGGGTTCCACATTAAATCCAATTCCAAAAACGATTTTGAACGGGTTAAACGCGCCCACGATTTTGTAATTGATTATCTTACTTTCGACGTAAAATCTTATAGGGCTTCGGTAAGAGGATTCTTCCCAAAATCACCCAAACAGCAGGACGCGCTTTCTGTTGTGCGCACCGGGATTGCTTTGGGCGAAGGTTACGTCAACCTTTTTAAAGCCTTATGCGACGCCATGGATTTACAAAACGAAATTGTAAAAGGATACGCCAGGGGCGTTTTTTTTAACCCGCTTGCAAAAAAAGAATCAATAACCCAAAAAAAAGGCGCACACCAATGGCTTATAGTTCAAATTGACGAATGCTGGTACATAGTGGATGTGTTTTGGGACGCCGGATATGTAGTGGGAACAAAATCTTTATTTTTTGAAAACAAATACTCAACTGAATATTTGTTTGTAAACCCTCAGCAATTTGTATACACCCATTTTCCTTACAATATGAATCAGCAACTAATGGAGTATTTAATACAGCCGGAAGATTTCGTCCAGCTTCCTTTTCAAAGACCAGCCTATTTTGAACAGGTAGTGCAAATGATTCCGAATTTTATAAAAGAATACGAAGTTCCAAACAGCGTGCTTTCCATGTCGTATCTTTTAACGGAAGGCATAGAACTGGATTTTCTGATATACGACAAAACCGGTAAAAAAGACCTTGGGAAGAATCAGAAATTTTTTGAAAAAAAACAAACTAAGCGCAACTCAACGCAATTTTATTTTAACAAAAAAGATTCATACATTTTAAGAATTTATTATAGAGCCTCGCACTATTCGGGAAGCGAATATATAGCCGAATGCGGTTTGATAGTGCGTTAGGGAAGCGCTGATTTGCGCTGATTAAAAACTGAAGCGGGAAGCAACGCCGGCAAACGGCGATGCCACAGTACACCCCGCAATAGAGTTGTCCGAAAATTTGAGGCTTCCGCAAGCTGAATCAAGCATAAGCTTAGATTAGCAAGCCCAGTCTTGGTTCAGCCAACTTCCGCTTAAATCCTTGTAAAATGCGTAGAATTTTGCAAGGATTTAAGGCGGCGGCCAACCAGGTTGGCGAAATAAGTTCATTATACATAACTATAGGCCGCGCTCGCGAATTATGTAAAACAGACCGTATGGAGACTAATCTTGGCGGCCTTGCCGAAGCCGCGCAAAAATTACGTCTGTACGGGCTGGCGGCGGAGGCGCGTGCGCACCTGTTAGTCGAAACATTTTCTCATCTACAATCCAAATTTCCTGCATATTAATGTAAAAATAATATTAATAATTATTGTAGCCAAAATCAGTAATCATTAAAATCATTTAATAGATTAAGCATAGCGGCCGACGCCGAGCGAAAACTGACTGTCAGCGTCATAGAAGCGCTCTGAGGAGAATCCCGGAGACTGTCGGATGAGATTCTCAAGCGGGTCTGCGCCGAATTGACGAGCGCCGGCGAGGAACCGCGCTGGTACAGGGAAAAAAACCGCCCTGGGGAATCAGGCGTAAGCGTCCGTAACAAGGGGAGGCGGGAACGGCGGATGCAGACCGCCCAGGGCGTTTTGAACCTGAGGCGGACTGTTTTGGAAGCGCGGAGGGGCGAGGCTGAAGGCGCGGCGCAACCAGGAGATGCCGCCTCTGGATGAGTATTTGCGTATGGCCGGGTTGCCGTTCAAACAAACCGGCCAAGAAGGAATAACAATGGCCCGCCTGGCGGGAAAACAAGCTGGGGCTGGTGTTTAGCGGCGGCGATTTACGGACACGGAAGCGCGGAGCAGCCCATGACATACTGAAGAAAGAGTATACGCCCTGTTTTGGTTCGGTAGAACAGTTCGAGGGGCGCCTGTTGGGCGCGCGGTTCGCAATCGGGACTTTATCATGGCCGCTTAAACGCCCCTAAAAAGAAATCGCCCCCTTGTTTGTTAAATATGTTTGACAAAGAGAACCTGTAAAGGTTTTTCAAGCCTTATAAGATAAAGGAGATAATTATGATTAATTGGGTCAAAGCTAGCAATGGAAACATTCCTGACGGCGCGATACCAGTCGGTAAAGAGGCGGACGGGA
>JAITER010000088.1 GCA_031281945.1 Spirochaetaceae bacterium
ATTAGAGTTGTTTGAAAACCTCAAGTTTTCAAACAACTTCCATTAAAAACGTGGTTTTGCAAGGCTTTAAGCCTGAAAAACCACAAGACTTGTGAGACAACCAACCGGGTTGTTCACAAGTCTATTAATCATATTTGAAACCGTTATCGCGCTTCCATGTATAGAAGTTTTATCTACGATATTTTTTAGTTGCGTGTTTATAGTATGCGCAAATCCACCGGCAATATAAGAAAAAAACGCAAGCGGCGCTGAACCTTTGTAATAATTCTGTAAACCTTGTATGTAATTTATCACCATACGATTGTGATGATCATTTGAGATTGTATATTTTGCATAGGCTTTATTATCAATTATACCACAAAAGTTTTCATTATCTGATAATATTAATACATCTGGCGTCAAGCCTATCGGCCCCGTGTGAATCGCTTTAAAACCCATAACGGTTTTAAATATTTCCGCAGTGGCTTTCTCAAATTCGGTTGCGTCATCACGCCCGCGAAAAGCCATTTCAAAGTATTCCGTCATAAAGGAACCGATTGCTCCTCTCGGGTAATTTTTAGTCAAAACTTCTTCAACGTTAGCCGCTTCAATCCCGGTTATCTCTGTTATTTTATCAATTAGCGCGGGTGTGATTTTTCCAATGGGAGATTTCAACGATTCTCCGATAAAAGCCTGTCTGACTTTGTGTTCAGTTATGATTGTAGCGGTGATTGTTTTTGTTTTTGCTAAATTACGAGCGTCTTTTTTATGTTTGGGGTCAAGTCCAAATTTACGCTGGAAATATTCCTGCTGTTCAGGTCTGTCTATAAAATTCGGCGTTTCCGCCAAAATAGCCGATAGTTCATTGAACTTGTTCGCCAACCTGGTTGGTTGTCGCCCAAGTCTTGCAAAACGCAGAGCGTTTTGCGTTTTTAAGCGGAAGTTGTTCGGAAACTGAAGTTTCCGAACAACTCTATTTATCTTTTCTGGAATAATACGCAGTCTTTTGTCGTATTCGTCTCGTTTAGCAAGCTGTGTATATTCCACCCAATTCATGATTGTGTTTGCGACGTCTTTTAAATTGCCAAATGGATTCTGTTCATTTACAACACCTTTGCCTGGCGGATATTTTTCAAAAAAATCCTTTTCAAGACAACTGCCGCCCATTTCCCTAAAAGACAAAATTCTTTCTACAATATGTTCATAGCATTTATTGGTTTCATTTTCCGCTTCGATAATTACAATTTTAGCGATTTCTTCCTCGCCTATGCCATTAAGCCTTTTGTCTGTTAATAATTTGAAAATAAACCGGAATGGGCGAATTTTAAAGCGCTGGGAAACGTTAATGTTCCTGCTCAATGAATATGAAGACGGGAATTGACGCTTAATTATTTGTCCTTTAAGAATTGCGACAGGCGAGTCTCCAGCCATTATCGCTTCGCCCGCTAAAGTGAGTTTTAAGGTGTTGGTCGCTTCGTGGGTAAATAATAAACCCAGGCTGACAAGCCACGCTTGATATGTTCTGGCGCCCCCGCCTGTCTGGTCGCGGCGTTCCCCTTTCCGTTTTAGGTTGGCTTCTTCCAATGCTTCTTCTAACGTCAAATGCGTCCCGCGTTGTCCAAACCATTCCTGGTTTAGCGAAATCTCTGAAAATACGGCAAGGATTTCAGGAACTGAATTCAAGCGTCTTTTTGGGCGTGTAACCCACCAATAGTTTATCATACGGCGGCAAATTCCTCATCTTCTTGCAAAAGATAAATTGAGCCGGGGTTTCTCGCGTTGTAAATGTCTATTTGATCCTCTTGAATGAGCGGCGTTAGATTGTGTTTGTCTGATTTGTAATCAATGCCGGCAAAACAGTTTAAAAGCGCTTCAAAAATTATTTTTACCCCGTCAACAGGAACCGCCATCCCTATTTGCTTTCTAACGCTTTCTTTTGAGCCGTGGAAAACAAAATCATCAGGAAACGTTTGCAACCGCGCCCGCTCCCTGTTTGTCAACGCCCTGTCTTCTTTCCAATGATAAACGTGTGTTCCCCCGCCGCCGGAACCTGTAATTGTATAAGCCGGTTTATTTGGATCAAGCCTCCTGTATATTTGACTTATTTTTACACTGGCAATATTTAATTTTAAATCATCGGGGATTTTTGCGGTAAAGGCGTTTTCTCCGGGTTTAATATATTTTAACCGCTTTACTACATTTACGGATTGTTTTGTAAGTTCGTTGTTCGGCGCGTCTTTTACGATAGGCGGATTTTCTATCGCTTCACGGCAAGTCCGCAATTTCTTTTTATAAAGAGAAGTTGAAGGCGCTTTGTAAACAACGTTTTGATCTTTACGTATTCCAATGATTATTATTCTATGCCGCGCTTGCGGTATTCCATACTCTTCAAATTTATATAAATGCGGATATACAGAATACCCCGCGTTAAACATATCATTGAGTATTACTTTAAACGCCTCGCCGTCGTTTGCGTTTTTTAAACCGCCGACATTCTCAGCTAAAAACCAAATGGGTTTAAATTTTTTTAACGCTTTAATCCCATAAGAATACAAAGACCCGTAATAACCATTTACACCTTTTTGTTCGCCTACCACGCTAAAGTCATTACATGGAAAGCCAAAAGCGAGGGCGTCTATATCCGAAATTGATTTTAACAAATTAAAATCAAGCTCGGATATAGAGTTGTTCGGAAACTTCAGTTTCCGAACAACTTCCGCTTGAAAACGCAAAATGCGCGGCATTTTGCAAGACTTGGGCGACAACCAACCGGGTTGGCGAACAAGTCCAATGTCTTTGCAAATTACGGTCTTTTCATTTTTCGCTATATTTTTGATAAACGTATCGCAGGCGTCTTTGTCATAATCGCTCGCCCAGGCGTGTTTTATTTTGTAAGCGGCGTTATCTATCGCCGCCGTTATCGCGGCGCAACCAATGCCTCCGGGCCCGCAAAACAATTCTCCAAGACGAAATTCCATACAAACTCCATTTCTCAAAACGGCGGGAAATTTTCACAAAACGGCTCCCGCGCCATAAAAATTCAAATTATGCCAAAGCGCGCCGTTCTTTAACCAGCTTTGCAAAAAGTTTCGCGTAATTTATTTTTTCCGCCATTAAACAAGCCCGCCTTTAGCGGCGGTCCTTGCGGCGCGGTTTCGCCTAAAAAGCTTAGTATCCGCGAAACAAATCGAAAAACATTTTGATCGCCGTACCGTTCCTATTTGTTATGAAAAGTAAATCCCAGGCTAAAGCCGTAGGAAGTGTGAACTCCGGCTTTGTTTCCGTATTCTTTTCCGTAAACGGAAGCGTCCACGCTAAAACGCCCAAAACGCCAGCCCAAGCCGCCGCAGGGCGCCATATCTTTTAAACCCGCGCGCAAAAACGCCGTTCCAAAAAACACAAACTCCATGCCGGCGGAAATCAACAAAGCCGCGTCTTTTTCACCGGAAATCAAAGCAAGCGCATCGCAAAAATCCACCGCCAAAGTCCAGGATAAAACCGCCCCTCTTATCAGGTTGACGGAAAAGCCCGCCTGGACGTCCGGAAGCGCCGTCTTAAAATCCGGGCTTTTACCGGCTTTTCCTATATAGGCCGTAATATAAGCAGCCGGCGCTTGCGAGCAACTTATCCCTATGGAAAGCCTGTCGTAAAAAGTGTACAGCGCCCCAAAACCAAGCGCGGCTCCGTTTACAAGCGAGAGGGCGCCGCTATCAGAAGTTTCCCGGCCATTTTCTATTATTTTATTTAAAGAAAACCTGGAAAAAGCTTTTATGGAAAAACCGGCGTCAAAAGTATGATTAAAATTATTTACAAACGTGTGCGACCAGCCGGCGGCCAGTATAAGATCAACGGAATAATTAGTCGTCCATTTATCGCCGTTTAAACCTGAATCAACAAATATTTTATTAAAAAAACCGGCGCCAAAGCCTTTAGCCGCGTAAGCTATCGCCAGCGGGCCGTTTATTAAAAGTTCAGGCGGCGTATGAACCAAATTTTTTTCCACAAACGGCTGAATTATATTTGAGTCCATAGAGCCTGTTAAAAAGCTTTTTATTAACGCGGCCTGTTCCTCAAGAGAGCCCGTCATTCCGGCCCCAAAACGAAAAAAACTTTCATCTTGAATCTGGGACAAAAGCGCTGGATTTGAGAAAAGGCAGAACACGTCTTTTGAATAAGCGCTATGCCGCCCGCCCAGCGCCAAAATATGCGTAGGGTCTATATTAAAAGGCGTTATTTCATCTGGAAACAGATTTAAATTAAGCTGAAGCAAAAAAACAAGAACAAAAAAGCCATGTTTTAATTTATTTTTTTTACGGCTTTTTCCGCAACCGCACGGCTCCAACCGCCGCATTGTTTTAGCCTTTTACAAAAAAGCGCAGGGCCGCAATGCCAAGCGACATAACGGCGGTTACCAAACCGCCCGATACAATTACGCCGCAAATTACCGCGACAATGGTCTTTAATTTGCTAACGCCCAAAACCCACGCGCCCAACGTTCCCGTCCAGGCTCCGGTGAGCGGCAACGGAACGGCCACAAACAAAGCGACGCCAAAAGCGCCCCATTTTTCCACGCCGTTTTTCAATTTTTTCCGCGCTTTATCTACAAATCTGTTAAAAAACGTTTCGTAGAAAGAAAACCGTAAAAATAATTTATGGAATGTGCATAAAAAAATCCAGCAAGCGGGCGCCACGGCGGCGTTAGCCGCGGAACAAAGCGGCCAGGCGGCGTACCAGGGCGTTCCGCAAGACATGGCGTAAGGTATAGCGCCGCGCAGTTCCGAGATAGGAAGCATTGAAAGTATAACGGTTATCAGCACATCACGCATAACTTGTACAGTAACGCCGAAAACAAATACAATCAACCATGTTTGCAATGGACGCGCTGTTCAACTCAGCCGCAAAAAAAGGATGCGTCTGCATAGGTTTGGACGTAGACCCGCAATACGTCCCTCCGTCCGCCGCGGCGTCTCTAAGCCCGGCGGAGAGCGTATTAAAATACAACCTCGCGCTAATAGAAGCGACGGCGGACGTTTGCGCTTGTTACAAAGTTCAGATAGCCTACTATGAGGCTTTAGGTTTGGACGGCCTTAAAACTTATTCAAAAACGCTTAAAGCGATTCGCGAGGCCGGCTCGCTTTCAATAGCCGATGTAAAGCGCGGGGACATAGCCGAAACCGCCGCCCGTTACGCCGAGGGCCATTTTTCAGGCGACTTTGCGGCGGATTTTGTAACGCTTTCCCCGTACATGGGCATGGATTCGCTTGAACCCTGGATGGCCGCGGCCAAAAAAGACGGGCGGGGCGCGTTCGTCCTTATGCGAACCAGCAACAAAGGGATGCGCGACTTTCAGCGCCAGGAGCTAAAAGAAGGCGGGCGGCTGTACAATCTTGTGGGAAGGCGCCTGTCGGAGCTCGCGGTTAAAGAGCAAGCCGGTTGCGGCTACGGAATTTTTGGGGCCGTCGCGGGTTGCACCGAAAGGGAAGAAGCCGCGGAGATACGGCGAACTTACAAAAACCTGTTTTTTTTAATTCCGGGCTACGGGGCGCAAGGCGCCGCCGCGGACGACGCCGCGCTTTTTATTAACAAAGACGGCGGGGGCGGCGTAGTAAACGCTTCCCGTTCCATAATAAAAGCATGGCAAAACAACGGCGCGAAAGACATGGACGTTTCGGGCGCCGCTCTGGAAGCCAGAAAAGCCGCTATAAAAATGCGGGACGAAATAAAAGAAGCGGTGGGCCGAAAAAAAGCTTAGGGTTAAGCCGCCGCCCCCGCATGGGAAACAGGGCGTTCTTAAAGCAAAGCAAAAGTTTATACTTTAAACCCTTCAGAGATTGCGTGTGAAAGCTTGCTTTTTAAAAAGTTGTTTTCTTTCCGTATTTTATTTATTTCAAGTTGTTGAAGTTTCACCGTTTCCAAAAGTTCTCCCTGGGACAAAACCCCGGAATGCAGGAGTTCAGAAACATATTCTTTTTTATTTTCAAAGTCAATTTCGGCGTAGGCCTGGGCTTCTTCGAAGCTTTCGTCTATACGGCCCTGCAATGATACGTCTAACTCGCCGTCCTGCAAAATTTTATCGGCTATACGGTATATGGCTTGCGAAAGAACTGATTGCGGTTTGTATATTGTAATGGGTATTCTGGAAGCGAGGCTTACATCTTGCAGGGCGTCGCGGTATATAACGCCTAAATGTTCAAGTTTTACGCCCAAATACGCCTCGCAGGAGCGTCGTATTTTCATGGCCACATCCGCGTCTTTTGGATCGTCCAGCATATTAATCACGAGTTGCGGGTGAAAATTGTTTGAAAGAGCGCAAAATTTAGAGTAAGATTTTTCGTCTATCTTTTCTATTTCGGAAAGCATTTTGGGCAAATACAGCATTTTAAGGCCGGAGCCTTGTTTGCGTATGTTTTCAAGATATTCGCGGGCGGGGCTTCCTTTTGTAAACGAGTTGTACATTATTCTAAACATAGCGTTTTTTAAAAAAACATAAGCGTTCAACGTGGCGGTTACAGCGGGGCTGCTTACGATTAAGCCTTTACCGGAAACAAGAAAAAAATCCAGTATTGACTGGTGCGTGCCAGCGCCCAAGTCCAAAATCAAAATATCGGCTTCCAAAGCCTGTAGTTTACGAACCAGGGCGTTGCGCTGGTATACTTTTAAGTTTGCGATTCCAGGAACTTCCGCGTCTCCGGCTATAAATCTAAGGTTTGGGATGTTTGTTTTGGATACGATTTTAGAAAACTCGAAATTTTTTGGATCCGACAAAAAATCGCCTACTGAATTTTCGCTTTTCATGTGGCCTATCACAATGTGAAGATTCGAGGCGCCCAAATCCAAATCGGCCAGGACTACTTGCTTCCCCGCCTGAGCGAAAGCTACGGCAAGGTTAGCCGCGACTAAAGATTTGCCGACGCCGCCTTTTCCGCTAGCAATAGGTATGATTCGCATTATTAAGAATTCTATATTAATTGTATCAAAATCTCTAGGACGGCTGTTACGCGCGTTATTCCCGCAAAAATTAAAAGACGCCCGCGAGCGAAACCGGGGCCTTCGCCCGTAATGCGGCTATATTATGCGCGGAAACCAAATACATAGCGTCGCCATCATGTAAAACGGCTGGTTTTAGCTCATTATTCATGACTAAAAAAAGCAATTATGTTAGCATGGAAGCGTATTGCGCCAAAAGCCGGACTCGTTTAATAGAGTTGTTCAAAAACTTCAGTTTTTGCAAGCTGAACCAATCCCAGACTTTGGATTGGTTCAGTAGAGTTGTTCGGAAACCTCAGTTTCCGAACAACAACCGCTTAAAAAACAGCAAAATGCGTAGCATTTTGCAAGACGATAGCAAAGCTTAGCCCCGCAGGTTAGTAGATAACCAACCGGATTATTGAACAAGTCCAATGTCCGGCGCAAAATCTTCTCCCGCAAATTAAAGCCTTGCCATCCATCTTTATTGCGCAAGGCTTTAATTTTATATTTTTAAGGCGGATTTATGTCATTGTTTGCGGTGATTTTATTTCCGCAAACAATGGGGAAAGATATATAATTTATTAAAAGATTCAGGTTGCGGCCCTTTAACGCGATTTTTAACGCCGAAATGAGTGAAATTACGGCTTATGGTAAGATTCAAGCAAATCAATAAACGGCCCTCTTATGAATAAACGCCGGACGGAAAACCTGGATAAAGCGCGTGAAAATCTTAAAAAGCCGCCCCAAAACAGGCGGCCAAAAATAAAAAAGATTGCGCGGGCGATATTACATCATTTTTAAATGTAAAGAGCGCGGAGGAGACATTAAAAATAATGGAAGATATGTTCATGGAAAAAATACTGCGCGAAGAAAACATCCGCGTTAAATACCGGTTGTAGAAAAATATGGGCTGCAACTCAAAAACACAAACGGAGGTCCTACGGGGGGGGGGGGGGATGCCCTTTATTTTTAAGAATTGTTTTTTTATACGCCTCCCCGTTTCGTTTTGGTTTTTCTGTTTTTTAGCTTTCACCCCGTCTTTTTCCGCGCGCGCGCAACAGACTTATTTAGCGCCTTCCCACGCCTCCCCTTTTGAAATGCCTTCTCCCAGGGCCTCTGGATACGGCGGTTACCATGCGGCTTACGCGGACGACTTTGACGTATTTTTTTCCAATCCGGCTGTTTTATCAAAAATAAAAAAACAAATAGCTCTTGCGGATTTAACTTTTTCTCTGCTTGATTTTGGCATGGTTGGAATTCTGCTCGACTATGTAACAAAAAAAGCGCCTTTAAACTACATGAGCTTTTTAGAGGAAGGCATAGAAAACGGTCTTTATTTAGGCGGCCCTTTAGCAAGCGGTTTTATAGGAGACGGCTGGGGGGTGGGATTTTTTAACAACACGCGTTTGCATATAAGGTGGGTGAAGGACGAAATCTGGAGGGCTCGTTTTAGCCTTAGCCAGGATTTTTTTATTATGGGAGGGCTCGGATTTCAGATTTTTGATTTAGACGGCCTGTCCTGCGACGCGGGATTTACCGCGAAATTATTCCAAAGGGGCTCTTTTTTACAATCGCTTTATCTGCAAGAGCTAAAATATGTTCTAGAAAACATGCGGGGAGACGTCTACGAAACGCAAGTTGGCGGCGGAGTGGATTTGGGCGTTCAATTAAGCGGCGAAGTTTTTCAAGCGGGGCTGGTTCTGAAAGACCCTTTTAGCCCGGCCCTGGTGACAGGCTATCGAAACTACGAAAATTACAAAATTCACCAAGAAATGGAAAGCGTTCTTATCACAGTAACACCGCGTCTGGCCGTCGGCGCGGTTTTCTATCCGCCGGCGCCGGATTTTTGGAGCCACATAATAACCAATTTTTTGATTACGGCGGACTTTAAGCAATTGCTTTTTTTTCTGGAAGAAAACTGGCGCAACCCGCTTTTAGAACTGAGCGCCGGTTTTGAAATAGAACTTACGAATGCGTTCAGTTTTAGAATCGCGCTAAACGAAATGTATCCGGCGGCGGGTTTGGGGTTTGACGCGGGCTTTCTTAGGTTTGACGCCTCCATTTATTTGCGGGAGCTAGGCCAAGGCGTCTGGGAAACGCCTCGCCTAGCCATAGACGCCGGTCTTGTGTACCGCTACCCGCGCTAAAGCAAGTTTATAAAGCCGCAAAAAATCGTTTAAATCCAGGTCTTCAGCCCTTTTATTTGTTAAAAACGCCTCATCCGCCGGCAAAAAGCGGTCTTTTACGCCATGAATTACAAAAAAGTTAGAAAGGTTGTTTTTTACGGTTTTTCTGCGGCTTGCGAACATGGCGCGGACGAAAGGGAAAAAATCCTTTTCCAAAACGGTTTCGTTTATATTGTCTTTTTTAACCATCAACAGAGCCGCAGAATCTACATTTGGGCGCGGATAAAAGTTTTGCGGCTTTAAACTGGCTATTACTGAAATATCGTAAATCGCGCCGCATAAAACGGAAAGAGACGAATAATTTTTTCCGGCTTTGGAAGAAAGCATACGGGCGGCGACTTCTTTTTGCACGGTAATTACGCAACGTTCAAAAAAAAAGCCGTTTTCTATAAACGCGCATATCAAAGACGCCGCTATATTGTAAGGCAGGTTTCCCAAAAGAAAGCGCGGCTTTTCTTTTTCGCCTTCTTTTTTCCAGGTTTGCATAACATCGCCTTCCGTTAATTTAAAAAGATCCGGGTATTCTTTCGCAAACGTTTCTTTTAACAGTGCGCAAAACCCCCTGTCTATTTCAAAAGCGCGGACGCAAAATCCGGCTTTTAAAAACAACGCGGTTTCCGCCCCCATTCCAGGGCCTATTTCCCAAACAAGGCCGCCCTCTTTCCCGTCCTTTATTTCATTATGCGCCAAAATCGGTTGCGCGATTTTTAGACGGACGTCCTGATTTATTAAAAAGTTTTGCCCGAATCTTTTTTGCGGCGAAATGGAGCGCTCCGCCAGGAACGCGCTTATTTTTGTGGGCGAGTTATAAAATTCATCGTTTAAAATCATATTTTACCAAAATAAACGCCGCAAACGCGGTTAAGTTTCATTTTCAGGCGGAAAAACGCTAAACAACAGGGCGTCGAGGCTTTTTACCAGCGTGCGCGGATTTATTTCGTTTTTACGCTCATTTATTTTATTTACAACCGCCAAAGTCCCGCAAACAAGGGATCCCAAAACGCCGGGCAAACGCAGTTCTTTTTTTACGCAAAGACGCGAAACAAGAATCAGGCACTCAATTGTAAGGGCTTTATCCAGCCCGCCCAAAAGGGCTCCCTCAGTAAGGCGAAAAGAGCCAAAGTTGCCAATGGTCTTTCCGTAAGGCGGGAAGAGGTTGAAAAAAACTATCCCCGCCATAAAAACAGCGCTAACCGCGTAATTATTCTTTTTTTTACTTAAAATAAAAAAGATTAAAATTATTATAAAATAGATAAATTTTATAATAATATCGTTTGTTTGTATTAAAATAAAACTAAAAACGGCTCCCGCCGCCAAATAGCAAACGCTTTTTTTATTTGGCGCGGCTTCCTGCGCATCCGCGCCCGTCTCACCCTCCCAGGGGCGCCGCATTTCGCCGCCCGCCGTTTTTTCGTACTCCCGCAAAACGCAAGAGAGCCACAGCGATTTTTTACGGAAAATCTCGCAAAAGATTCCGACGGTTAGCCCCGTGATAAAACCCGCAATCAAAAAAGGCGGGGCTATAAAAATGGCGCTTTTTCCCAGAACCAAATTGCGGGCTAAAAAAATCTGACAAAGATTTGAAGCGAGGGCGCCGCAGACGCTAAGGCCGGCCAAACTTATTTTTTTTTCTCCCAGCAGGCGGTTCAAAACAAACATAACAAGGCCGGAAGAAACGCCGCCCAGCGCGGAAAATAAAAAAAAAGGCGAAAAAAGCGAGCCTTGAACAAAGGCCTGGCAAAAAATTTTCACCGCGACCAGCAAAAAGAATGATTTTGCGTCCAAAAAAAGCGCGAGTAAAATTGGAGCGTTCGAAAGCCCCAGCCGCAAAAAAGGCAAAGGTTTTGGAAGCAGAAATTCCAAAGCGGCGCAGAACGCGCAGAGCGCTCCAAAAATACAAATTAAAGGCGGACGGCTTCCGCGAGTTCTCCTTAAAACCGCGCCCGCCGCCTCGCCGCAACCGGCGTAAAAGAAGCGCGGCAATCTGAAAAAGACCGTTTTTAGCCTCCCATATTTAGCTCAAAACGCGCCGCAAGGCTACCAAACGCCTAAATCCACCGTCAAAGCGCCTTTTTTGCGGGGTTTTCCCTCCGCGCCGCCTTCCACGGCGGCCACTACAGCGTTAGGCAGACAGGCCGTCCACGAGCCGTTTCTTCGGATGTGCGGTGAAGCTACGCAGGTTTGATTTTTACAGGGGGAAGACGCTATAAAGGCCCCGCCGCCTTCTATTTTTATCACGGTATCTCCAAGCGGGCCGGCCACGCGAACTTCGGTTTCCGCCTCAAGCGGGTAAACCCACGAACCGTCCCGCCCTTCAATAACAATACGGCCCCGCCCGTTCAATTCCGCGCCGCTGTAAACCGCAAAAAAAGAAAAACCAATGGCAAGCAGATAAACGGAGAAAGAAATCCAATCAAAAAAAAGGAAGCGCCTACCCGGTATTCCGGTAAAGGGCTTCCTAAAACGTGGAAACATATTTTTATGTTTTATTAAACTTACCGGAGAGGCCTCCGGTAAATTCCGGCATATTTAGACGCCAAGAACAGAATTAACCCCGGGAACGGTTTGTTTTAAAAAGTTTTCTATGCCGTTTTTTAGAGTCATCTGCGCGTGAGGACAACAACCGCAGGCTCCGGTTAGTTTTAACGAAACGGTTCCGTCTTGAGAAATTGAAACAAATTCAACGTCTCCGCCGTCCGCCTGAAGCGAAGGGCGTATGTTGTCCAAAGCGGTTTTTACATCTTCTTCTAACATTTTCTCTCCTTAAAAAATTTAATTTTCGTTATAAATCAAAAATTTATAAATCAACCTTTGGCAGGGTAGCAAAAGCGGCGTCATTGTTCAAGCGGTCGCAAAACACCCACTGGGAGCTGCGAAGTTTAATTTTTATCACGAAAGCTTAAAGAAAGCGATCTTTTTTAACCCTTGAGTATTTTTCTATTTCGGACGGCCCGAACACTCCGCCCAGGGAATCTATCCCCACTATAAGCGGGAGGTTTTCCACTTCCAGTCTTTTTATCGATTCAGAACCCAAATCGGCGTAGGCTTCCTCGCTACAACTTTTTACAAGGCTCGATGTAAGGGCCGCGGCTCCTCCCACGCTTAAAAAATAAACGCCGCCGTATTTTTTGCAGAGAGAAACCGCAAGCGGGCTCCTCTCCCCTTTGCCTATAGTTCCGCAGACGCCGAGTTTAAAGATTGTTTCCAAAAAACAGTCCATGCGCTCGCTCGTCGTCGCCGCTATTGATCCTATCACTCGTCCTGGAGGCGCGGGAGACGGGCCCGCATAAAAAATAATCTGATTTTCTAAATCTAAAGGCGGCTTTTCCCCATTAAAAATAGAGTCTTGAATACGTTTATGCGCCGCATCCCGCGCCGTGTAGATAACGCCGCAAAAGAGCGCCGTATCGCCCGCGCGAAGAGCGGCCGCTTCTTTTTTTCCAAAAGGCGGTTTTATTTCTTTTATTTTTTGCGTCGTCATTTTTTATACATCTTTTACGTCAGGCTTTTAAAGCGCGCGGAAACAACATAAATTGGGAAAACTTACGCCTTCCTCACCGCCCCCGCAAACCGCTCGCCGTTTTGTTTTCGCTCCCACAAACGCTTCAAACTCAAAGCCGCGCAACACTCTAAAGTTCCGCGCTTGCCAGACGGAAGGCGTGACACTGAAAATTCACCGCCACTGGAAGAGCGGTTATGTGGCAAGGATAAACTTCCACACGCGCATCCAGCGCGGTTACAAGGCCGCCGCAACCCATAGGCCCTATACCCAGGTCGTTTACGCTTTCAAGAATTTCTTCTTCAAACCGCGCGTAAGCCGCGTCTGGGTTCCTCTCTCCAAAAGGCCGAAAAAGAGCCTGTTTAGCAAGACGGCAACACAAATCCATAGTCCCGCCTATTCCTACGCCTATACTTACAGGCGGGCATGATTTTCCGCCGGTTTTTTTTACGGTTTGTATAACAAAATCTTTCACGCCTTCTTTTCCCGCACCGGGAAGAAGAGTTGTAAAAGCGCCGGAATTTTCACTGCCGCCGCCTTTGGGCATAAGTTTAATTACAACTTTGTCGCCTTCCGTGATTTCGGTATGCAAAACGGCGGGCGTGTTATCGTTTGAATTTAAACGCGTAAAAGGATCCGTTACAATTGATTTTCTTAAATAC
>JAITER010000029.1 GCA_031281945.1 Spirochaetaceae bacterium
GGGGGCTGGTTTCTCACGGCCTCTATCTTGAATAATTGCAAAAAGACATATTTTTTATACATTAAACTGAAGCCGTTGTTAATGATTACCCCCCCCCCCCCCCGCTACCTCATTTAACAAAATTTTTTGATATTGGATTACATTTACCGGGAAATACAGGCGAGCGCCTTTCTTTTTTAATCTTTTTTATAGTGACGTCTCGGCGGAAGCTCCGCCTTGTTTCGCCGGTTGCATTCAGATTTATGGCGTCTCCACGCAACCCGGCTCCTCTTTTCGTATTAGAGTTGTTCGGAAACTTCAAGTTTCCGCAAGCTGAATCAAGCCAAGGCTTGATTGCCAATCCCTGGCTTGGTTCAGCCAACTTCCGCTTGAAAGCGCAAAATGCGTAGCATTTTGCAAGACTTGTACGACAACCAACCAGATTGGCGAACAAGTCCAATTATTGATGGAGGATTGACTCAAACAATAAAAAGCGAATTATATGAATAAATATCTATGTGCTATTTTTTTCTCCCTGGTTGTTTCTTATCACTCCCCAGCACAAGAAACAACCAATGTACGCATTTCAAAAATTCGTCTCTTTATTGACGATGTAGAATATGAATGGACCCGCTCAGGATTGATTCTTAATCAAGATGATGAAACTGGCGGGGTAGAAGCAGCAATAACTTTGAAGCCCGCTACGATTATTTCTTTTTTGAATATCACCCTGAACAGCGATCCACCATTGAACGGCTTGAGCGGCGGTGTATTGATTCGGAAAAGCGGCTGCGAGACAGCGGTTATGTATATGAAGTCTCGATACTCATTATTCCTCCACGAAGGAATCCGGAAGAACGGACGGTGGCTGTTGAAGTCCGTTCCGGTTATTTATGGCGGTATGGCGGAGGTAATGCATGGGCTATGGCCGGAAAAGCGGGACTTCGGGGAGAACGGGCGGCTATGTGGGTATATGTTGGGTGGAACCGGAGCGGTCTTAAATATTTACATTCCCAGGCAGGAGGGCGGCCTCTGGCCTTGGGGGGACAATTCTACTATTACGGGCCGGGCGAAGATAAAAGCAAACATTTTGACGAGATTGGAAACCGGTTTGAATTTATAGCTACTACGGGCTGGCATATTGTGCCGGACCTTTTTGCCGGAATTGATATAGCAGAAAGCGGGTTTGGTTTTAGTGATACAGGACTTTTTTCGATACAGCCATTTGTATCGTATAAAAAATATCTTAATTTTGGAACAAATAGCGATACGGGAATCAATGCGCGAGTTTTTTTGTATCCATTTATGGGTATGTTAAAATATGAAGGCAATATCTATACCCATATTGGGATAACGAAAAAACTTACCCTGGCGGTAAATAGCGGCGGCGGATACTCCGGCCTGTACAAGCCCTGGGCGCAAGCTCTTGATAGCATCCCGCAAAAAGCCCTGTTTGACTTGTATTATGTAGAAGATAGAAGCATTCGGTCAGGATATTCACTGGATGAACTAATGGCTCCGCACTACCTTTTTGGGTCAATGGAACTTCGATTTAATTTTGTTACCTTTAATATAGCCCATACCGTTGACTGTATCATACAGGGATATATTTTTTCTGATGTGGGAAGAATATACGATTTGACCGGAACTTCAAAAAAAGAATTCGTGGACGCCTATGGCGGCGGAGTTAGGGTTTTATTTGATAATCCGGTATTCGCTTATTTTACTTTTGCATACGGACTTAACCATGAAGGCAATGGCCGGTTTAGCTTTTGCGCGACCGCAGGATTTTAGAAACAGGGGGTTATTATGAAGCGTGTTAGTATCGGTTTCCTGATTTTTGGAGTATGCGTCCTCCTCAATGCCGGCCCTGCAAGCGATATAGAAGCAGGGATAGAGTGTCACGATCTGGCGCAAACCGCACCGGAAGGGAATATCGACAGGGGCAAGGCGCTTTTAGCGCCCTTAATAAACGAATACCCGCTGGCTAAAGGGTATTACGGCAGTCTCTTGACCATGGAAGGGGGGTATTACGAAAAACGGAATAACGTTATCCGGGCTATGGCCTTGTTAGATGAAGGAACCCGAATGATAGACTCTGCGGTTATGGAGGCTCCCGATTTATTGGACCTGCGTATGCTCCGCATGATAAATAGTTATGAAATCTCGGTACAGTCGCCGGTCAACCGGTATGGAGTTATGAAAACGGATATTGACTGGCTTGACTCTCACCGAAATCAAATGAATGAAGTCCTAACTGGAATGACAGAACTATATAAAGGACTTTACTATCTTAAGGCCCGGCGTCTTAATGAAGCCATCGCCGCATTTGAAGCCTGCATACGGGCGTCTCCGAATTCAGCAGAAGCAGTTGAGGCGGAAAAACAACTAAGAAGGTACAATGAATGAAAAAAAGCGCTATAGATAAAAAACGAAGCAAGCGCTTTGTAGTGGTATGCGGTAGCGTTGTTCTATTCGGCATGGCGGCGATAGCATTGTATTTTTTTGTATATACTCCTTCCTTGAAAATAGAAAATGGTATAGCGGATGAACTTACAGATCCTGCGGGAGATGATTACGGGTACGGAGAATTATCATATCCCGAAAACAAACAACGGGATGGTTCCCTCGATTTGTTGCGGTATATGGTCCATGAGCCGGTTCAGAACAGCGGAAAATCAAAACAGAAGAATTACTGGCAGATAGACATGGAATTTGAAAACGGGACGGCGGAAACCGAAAGAAATATACGGATTTATATTGACGCCGATGGGGACGGCAAGGGGGCGACACAAACCAAGATGGATTTTGCCGAGGGGGTTGAATTCGACAGTGAAATCCCTTGGGATTTTGTTGTATCGGCGCAGAATGGTGCGGGGACGCTACTGTCATACAACACGGGGTTGACTGTACCGCTGACGGTTACCGGATATCAATCAGGAAAAGAAATAACGATTATAATACCCCTGGAAGAAAAGGAATTACAGAAAATCTATTCGGCGAAAACAACCTGGCATTATGTGTGTGTTGGAGCATATCAGGCGGATGGGCGGGATGGGTTTGGAAGCGCCAAAGATTCTGAATTTATACCGAAACTGTACGATATTCTTGTTCCCCCCGGACAGGAGCAGGAGACCGTTTTGTCCGCCTGGGATGAGGACTCTTTTATCATTCCCGTGCTGAAGCCGGTTATGGTAAACATGGAGGCGGCAAACAGGAAGAATATCGGACGGGATCAACAGGCGGTGGATATTGCCGCTGAACGGGAGCGGCTTCTGGAATTGCGGGGCCGGTTAGAAGCAGCTCCGGCGGATGTTAACATCATAGAAAAAATACTCAATATCGAAGTTATGCAGCTTAATATGATTGTTGAAGCATTAGAATTTGCCCGCGCAAATGAGGCGTTTATCGGCAATTCAATGATGGCTCAAATTTATATTGCCGTAGCAGAAAGCAAGATGGCGGGGCTGGAGAAAAATGTTATTGAAAAAGGCGTCTGGGTAAATAAAGGAATGGCTAATTTTGACCGAATACACAAACTATGGCCCCTGAATGAAACAGTGTATACCTACCAAGTGATAACGTACTCAAATTTTCCATCAGTATTAGGCGCTTATCGTCAAGTTCTTGATTTGCTTTCTTATATGCGCGAACAGTACGCAAGCAACGCATGGGAATTAACAGCGGGACAGGCGGATCGTTTATGGACTGTGTTGCTGAATCTTGAGGATAAGTATCCAAGGGGCGCTAAAAACAAAGAAATAAGGGCTTTTGCCATGGACTTGAAAAACTCATTTCCCATCATGGCGTCCCGGCCAGGAGCGGATGAGGCGGCATTATGAATAATATTGTTCTGGAATATCAGAACGTGAGCAAGGTTTATAAAAATGGGGAAAGTGAAGTATATGCGCTTAATGGTGTTACGGTTAGTTTTTCCACCGGTGAATTAACTGCATTGGTGGGGCCTTCAGGTAGCGGAAAATCAACCATGCAACATTTGGGAGCTGGGTTTGACAAGGCAAGCGGAGGCGCAATTTTTCTTATGGGGAAAGACCTTGCCTCTTATAAAGAGAAGGAATTATCCTGGATACGAAATCAGCATATAGGGTTTATATTCCAGTCATTTAATTTAATCCCTGTTATGAATGTGCTTGAGAATATAATGTACCCGGCGAATGTATATGGCGCTCCTTTCCGCTTTGACGGATCTGTGAAAGAACGAGTGTTTTATCTGTTAAACAAGGTTGGTCTCGATGATCAGGCAAAGAAGAAACCCCACCAGTTATCCGGTGGACAGCGGCAGCGGGTGGCTATAGCCCGGTCTCTTATGAATAACCCCGATTTGATTTTTGCCGATGAGCCAACGGCAAACCTTGATCACAAGACCGGATTTGAAATATTAGAACTGCTCGTTGAACTGAACAGGGACATGAAAACGACAATCCTTTTCTCCACTCATGACCCGGCGATAATGGAATGCGCTCGACGTATTGTGGAATTGAAGGATGGATGTATTGTGGGCGACAAGCTATGAGACGTCTTTTGATTTACGCCTTTTACAATGTTTGGCGTTCAAAGACAAGGACTTTCCTGCTCATTACGCTCGTTTCCATTGGCATTACGGTCTTGTTGCTTATTGGCGCCGCTTACCAATATCTTTTTTATACGGCGACCGGCGAATTCTGGAAGCCAATGGAGATTTATGGTTAATCGCCGATACGCGGCAGGGAGAAGATAATTATTTGTTTTGGGACGCCTATATTTCGCTGAAAGAAAAACTACTTAAAACAGAACTGTTTCAGACGATACAAGGAGAAGTTGAAATAAGCGGTTTAATCGGTAATAGCGAACGTTCCGCTCCGTGCAGCGGCAGAGCGGTAGAAAACAGAACTATTACGGAGGAAGAATATACTTCGGCGGCAATCGGTGAAACCCTTGCGGCGTCCATGGGACTATCTCCTGGTTCTTTTGCAATGGGATTTATTGAAGATTGCGGACTGACGATAAAAATACAAAATATTATTAAAACCGAAGCTTCATTAAAGGACCGCTTTTATATTGAACTATCATTAAGCGCCTTACTGCAACAGGAAATTAATCCCAAGATTAATACTATACGTTTCTGGTTCCGCAACAACACCCCTTTCCCCGGTCTAAATAGCAACAGAAATTCACCTGACTATGAAAACGTTTTAAAAACTATATCCGCATTTCCAGAACTACATGGATTTACCCAGTATGGAATTTCGAAAAACAATACAACTGTCAATAAAATTGTAAATGTATACCGTACAAACTATACAGTGATTGAAGTGGTTGTCTTATTAACTCATGTTTCTGGCGTTTTTGAATGTATTGTCATTATCCATCTATGAACGCCAACAGGAATTTGGAACTCTCCGGGCGATGGGAACGCCGGTATTATATATCCGCCTTCTGATAACTATTGAAACTATATATATCGCATTTATATCATTAATGCTATCAATATTATTTTCAGTAATAATAAGTTTTGCTATTAACACTTCAGGCGGTATTATATTCCCGCCACCGCCAGGAAGCAGCAACGAATTGCATTTGGGCGCATCGTTATCAATGCAAAAGACTCTGCAAACAGGCGTAGTTATTATCATTGGAGCAATTGTTTCCGGAATAGTTTGCACGTTTTATATAGGTAAACGGAGCATCCTCACATTTCTTGAGATACGAAACTAGGAGGACAAAACGAATCGTAAAATTAAATACAATATATGTCTTGTGTTATGTATTTTCAACGGTCTTTTGGCTGGTAATGCGCAAGGAACCGGTCTTGAAGGAACAGCGATACTTGCCCGGGTAGACGCTTACAGGGAATTTGTAGATGCCGGTTTTTCCTTTGATTTTACGGTTATAGACGGAAAAGGCGCCCGGTCTGTTATGCGAGTGTATCTGGACGGTAACAACCGGAACAATAACAGTATTGCAAAATATCTTGAACCAAGACGGTATAATAGACGGATAGTACTTACGTTGGGAAATTCCTTTTATATGTATGATCATGGTATGTTAGCCCCTATCAGGATAACTCCCCGGGAAATGCTTTTTGGACAAGCGGCGGCGGGGGATATTACTCGAATTAGTTTTTCTTTCTCTTATTCTGTGGAACAGGTGGAACTGATTGATGAACAGATACTATTACATCTAAAAGCAATACCGGATCGGGGCGCAACGTACGATCTAATTGATCTTGCGGTAAGCGTCGCCGGTTATAGGCCTTTGCGCGCGGAATGCAAGGGGGCGAGCGGAACGGTTATGAAAAGTATTGAATATACAGGATTTAAACGGATCGATGGACGGGATTTGCTGACAGCCTTTACAATTACCGATAGCATAACAAAAAACATGAGCGTCATAGAGCTAGGTAATTTCAGAGCGGATACGCTTCCGCCTTCCAGTTTTTTTGTGGAAGCTTTAAAAAATGGACTTGTTCAATAACCCGGTTGGTTATCTACTAACCTGCGGTTAGTTTGCAAATCTTGCAAAATGCGTAGCATTTTGCTGTTTTTTAGCGGTTGTTGACTGAACCAATCCAAAGTCTGGGATTGGTTCAGCTTGCAAAAACTGAAGGTTTTGAACAACTCTAATATACGGTAAGAATATGGTATATATTATAGCGATACTTTTCGTAATGACAACCACATTTACAGTTTCCGCTAATGATTTTTTGGATGCGATACGTCAGCAATTAGACCTGACAATACATCAGAGCATGAACTTGTATGGTATCCGTGAAGACAACCCGCTTAACAGGAATAACTGGCAGGAACAGGAAGAATGGGAGAGCAGATTAGAGGCGGAACTTTCGTGGTATTTGCAATTTGCCAATATACTGCAACTTAATTTTAGGGGGGATATGCAATGGAGCGAAATTTCCGGGTATTACGACGACAGGGAATTCCTTTATAAAGACGTTTTATTTAATGTGGATGAAACCCTTTTGGATATCAATATTTATGGAACAGGCCGCATAATGGCGGGAAAGACCATGCGTAAATATGGCGCCGCTTTATTGTTACCGGTTACGAATTTCTTGTATGAGGATACTATAGAAAAAGATTCTGAGAATCACGGAAAATGGATGGCCGGATTTTCGTTCTACCAGGGTATTATTTCTGTTGAAAGCTGGTACTCCCCAATAGCAGATTGGGTCCATGACGCATACACTCCACCTCTCCGGGACGGGCTTAACGCTATATTTTTGCTTAATTCGATAATTACAACAGATATACACCGGTTCGGATTTGTCTATTATCATAACAGGGCGCATAAAGCGGGGGCTTATTACTCTGGACAAATTGGGGACAGTTTTATACCCTACGCTGAAATAGCGGTTTCAAATCATCCACTGGTTTCGTCTTTTGCGCCGGATGCGGTTTTATCAAGGTCCGATTCCTGGAGTTTTGACGGGCTTTTGGGTGGTTCTTGTTATTTGACGGATATCAATACAGCGATATACATGGAATACCGTTACCGGACGTCAGGATATACGAATAATAACTGGAATGTATTAGAGCAAGGACTTAGCTCCACCGCTATTATAGAAACTATTGCAAACGCCCTACCCTACCTTTATACGCCGGTACACACAATTGGGATTAGGGTGCAGAACACCCGGCAGATTAGAGAACTCTTTGATTATGGAATAAACCTGTTTTGGCTTGCGCCCTATGGTATGTATATACGGGGAGAAGGGGTTGTCTCATTATTTGAACGATTAAAAATAAGCCTAGGCGCATCATATATCCCATCATTTGGAAATAGCGGTGAAACCCGGTGGTGGAATAAAACTTGGCAGATTGACCTTGCCTTACAATGGTCGGTACGGACGATGGAATGATGAAAATTTTCAATATTACTATTGCCTTTAGGAGTCTAGCGGCCCACCGGAGAAAAACCTGGGCTATTGTACTGAGTATTAGCGTGGGAATTTGCGCACTGGTTTTGGTAGGCGGTTACTATGAATATACCTTTTGGGGGTTAAAGGAAAGTCTTATCAGGAGTCAATACGGACATCTCCAAATATATCCGGACGGCTATCGTCAAGATCGGGATGCTGATCCTTTTCTCCATAAAATCGAAAATCATGCCGCGCTGATTTCACTGCTTGAACAGGATCGGGAGATACGTGTAGCCGCCCCACGCTCCAAGGCAATAGCTTTGGTAAATGAAAATCCGGTTGAAATATGGGGTGTTGACCCTGAACGTGAACTGGAATTATTTACATTTTTCACTTCCAAACGAGGCAGTGGACTTACTTCCGGTGATACCGGAGTCTGTCAAATGTCTCCTCTTTTGGCGGATACATTGGGAGTAAAATTAAATGACACAGTAACCTTGACCGGAGTTCGAAAAGATTCTCAATTAAATGCTATAAATGTAAAAATACAATCCATTATGGGCAGTTATGCGGAAGAATTTGATCGTATGGTTTTGGTTGTTCCTTCTTCTACATTTTTAGATCTCTTTGGCACAGATATGATACACGAGATTGCTGTTCTCTATCGAAATGACCGTGATTTATATACCCAACGACACGAATTACAAAAATACTTAATTGAACAAGGCTGGAAAACGGATATAGCGATATGGTATGAACAGGCGATTTATTATAGTCAAGTGGTGGAATACTATAAAGGGTTTTATCGAATAGTTCTTACAGTAGTTGCGATAATAGTTTTTTTTGTTACCGCTACTACCATGTCCCTTTCCTTATTTGAACGAACCAGAGAATTCGGAACCTGTTTAACTATGGGGACGCGAAAACAGACTATTATTGCGCAAATACTTAACGAAGCATTACTTACTGGAATGATCGGACTTATAATAGGGGCTATAGTTTCTTTTAGCATTGCCGTAATTATAAATACCGCAGGCGGTATTGAAATGCCAGCCGCGCCGGGGATGTCAGGTTCTATACAGGTCTTTATCCGGTTCAGTATTCAGGCCGCCGCATTTAGTTTTGTTACCGCCTTTGTTATTCCTGTAATGGCAATTATGGTTCCAGCTCGACAGATTATGAGCCGGACTATCGTTGAATTGTTAAACGGCTAAAAATCATTAGCATTTTACTGTGTTATATAGACTATTGATTTTAAGCAATAGAGTTATTCGGAAACTTCAAGTTTCCGCAAGCTGAATCAAGCCCAGGCTTGATTACCAAGCATAAGCTTGATTACCAAGCTGGGGCTTAATTACCAATCCCCGGCTTGGTTCAACCAACTTCCGCTTGAAAACGCAAAACGCCTGGCATTTTGCAAGGACTTGGGCGGCAACCAACAGGGTTGGCGAACAAGTCCAATACAGCCAACCAAAAATAGCGCTAGTCATAACTTTAATTCAGCATACAAACCATCCGCTTTTTTTCCGCAGGTTTTATGTTCACATACACGGCGCCATCATCACAAAATACAGGATATTTCCGCGCTTCCGTTCATTCATCATACAGCCTATTGAAATAATTTATAATATATAAATAACACATAACAATACGCTTTCATTTGGGGCGCATTTTACCGCCAAAAATTTGCGCTAACCGCTAAAACGGCGCAACACAAAAAGCAACTTTTTCCGGGCGGCGTGTCTATTCGTTTTGCGCCCGCCGGAGCGCAAAATATGCGTGTTTTAAGGCGGTCTGCGCCTGATTCGTCCGCATTATGGGTGGAATCTAGGCGGAGGCGTCAACCCCGGCATTCAAAAAGCCAGTCATAAAATCAAAAATGAGCCGCCCGCTTTCGCCGCGACGCTCCCATGCGGTTTCTTTTGCGGATGCGCGAGCCTCGTTTAAGGATGCGCTGGAAATTGAGGCTTTAATCACATCTTCTATTTGTTCAAACGATTCCTCTTTCAATTCAACGCCTATTTCCCTTACGGTCTTAAACTGCCAAAGGTTTTCCAACGGGCCGCCCGCTTCTTCCTGATACAAATCATCCGCATCGTAAGGCCGCAGATCTATATTTTGCTTAACATATAAAACAGGCTTATTGAACAAAAAAATATAATCAAAAATTACACCCGAAAAATCAGAAATCATTACATCAGATTTTGAAAGTGAATATATATTTTCTTGTTCATAATCCCATTCTATATTTGAAAAATCTTTATATTTTTTAGCAAGACTCTCCAAAAGAGACGCCTCTGATTTTTTTGACTGCGGATGAGGCCGCACAATTATGCGCCAGGAAGTTTTCGCCAGCGGGGACAACAGTCTTTCGCCGTATTTTGAAAGTAGCGCGGAAGGCCCCCACGAAGGCGATACAATAACCGTAAACGGGGGGGGGGGGGGGACTCTGGAAAGCGCGCTTATTTTTGAGGCATATACATCAAGGTACGGACAGCCTACGACAACAAGCTGTTTTTCTGGAAGACCGCGCAGTTTTTCCAGAGCGCGTATATCACGCGCCTGATAAGAGCCGGTAAGCAGGATGGAATCAAAATAATCCAGACCAAAAAGCCGGTACATTACAGCATCGCTCGGCGCGTGAAGTATGTGCGAATAATGTTTTACAAGAGGCGAGCGTTTAAGCTGGTATACATTAATTCCCGGAGTAGTCATAAGCACAAAGTCCGCGTTAAGCATATTAAGGCGCGCAAAAGCTTTCGCGCCTTCGCCTATATATTCCGGCTTTATATACTCAAACTTCATGCCAAAAACAGGGTCGTCCTTTGCGGAGGTTAAATATACAACGCTCGTTTTGCGGATTTCCGCTTCCTCCAGGACGGTTTTAAAAACATTAAAATATTGTTTCCCCTCACAATAAATGATGTAAGGTACGGAGTTTTTTTCCGCTACGCGCCGGCCTCCGGAAAAAAACGCTTTCGCTTTTATTATCAAGGCCCGAAACGCGAAAAAAGAAGCCGCCGCCGCCCCCATAAGTATAGAAAAAAGCATACTGCCGGTGCCGGGATCTATGTAAAGGCTGTAAAACATCATTTTTTCACCGCCTCCCAGTTTTTTGGATCGAATATATTGTTACAAACACGCAACCATTCATTTGAATCTATGTTCCATATACGCACTCTTCTATCTGGAGATTTCCATTCATGTGCGGTGCATACGGTCATCCAGTCTTTTTTATCATTAAACAAAGAAGCTTTGGTAAAAGGATTCACAGCGTCTGAAAGTCCCACACTCGCCAAATAAGGAACGTCCGCCTGCGTCATAAACGTGTAATCTGTTTTTATTTCATCAGGTTCGCCTGAAGAAAAGTCTTTTACCATAAGCAGAGAATTAAACATAACCAAAGAACTGCCGTTTGGCAAAGTAAAATTATACGGCAATTTTGTATTATGATACCATCCGTGATCGGAAGCGATAATGATTCTTGTATTGTCGTATATTCCAAGCGCCTTCATATAATCAAACCATTTTCCAAGCATGATTAATGAAGCCATATTAACGTGATAATGATCTTCGTCCGCAAACGGAGAAGGCCCCTTGTTTGTTATAACGTTGGACGGAATATAATCAGGAGGTTGCAAAAAAGCCGGTTCGTGGGTTAAATCGTTAGTAAGCGCTACATAAACATCTTTTTCGGAATCATCCACAACTGTAATTTCATTCAACATTTCCAGCATACTATAGTTGTCAAGCGTATCGCGTGTTATTTCGTTGTTTCCTTCGGTAAAATCTTTTGTAGAAAGCCAGTTTCCTTTATCGTATATAAATATACGAAGCAACGTAGGCGACATTTTAAAAAAAGAAAAACGTATAAGATTATATTTTAGTAAATCCGAAATTGAAATAAGTTCCAGGCTGGAATGTTTTTCTTGCCAATACGGCAAAAACATTCCGTGCAAGTTTTCCGCGTGAATTCCGGGATATTCATTATAAATACTTAAATCGGGCGAACTTGAAAACCCCGCATAGGTAGGATCTGTTACGGTTACAGAAAAACCGTTTTCCGTAAACAGCCTTGGCAATACAAGCATCGCTTCGTTGTATTTTTCCAGCAAAGACCGGCCGCTTTGTTCCTGCATACCGTTTGGCGCGTATTCATAACCGCCGAACAAGGCGGGAAGCCCCAGCAGGGTGTATCCTCCCAGCGAAACACAGTTTGGATAGTAGGTAAAACCTGCAAAAGATTCGCGGAGTTCCGGTTTTTCTTCAAAAATATACGGAACATAGCCTGAAATTCCCCTGTCAAGCATTATAACGATTACATTTTTACCGTTTTTTGAAAGCCTGTAAACCGGCTTTATCCTGTTTTCCGCAACATTAGCCTCCTCGTTATTAAGGGCGGCGGTTTGGGAAAATTCAGTCTGTATTTTTATCACGTTCCCTACGCCAAAGGCGGCTAACGTTATAATTATTATAGTTTGCATTGAATAAAAAATTATTTTCAATTTTGACGCGGCGATATATATATACAAAGCCGCCGCCGCCAGAACTGCGGCCATATTTAATATGTGCAATGCCGCGCTTGGATTCTTAACGTCAGAGAATATCAACGTCGTAGTTATAAAACCATAATTCCCGGGAAAAGCAAACACACAGATTAAAGCCGCGGGCGTCAAAAATAAAAAAACAAGAGTAATCGCGATTTTTACTTTTTTTGAAAAGAAAAAATAAACAGCCGCGCACCATACAAGGAAAAATCCCGCGCTTTTAAGCATGGTCGCGCCGATAAACGGCAAAGGGCTGCTGTAAGGGGGTATAAACATAAATTCCGCGACAGACGACGATATAAGCGCGGAGGGCGCGGCCAACCCGGACAGTAAAAATAAAATCAAAGCCGAACCTATAAAAGTCCTTTTCTTTTCAAGAACACCGCCCGGTAAAATTAATTTTGAAACATGTTTGTTAAAAAACTTTTTTAATGGATTAATAAAAAGAATCAATAACAAAAAAAACGAAATTATACATATGACAATCAAACGCTTGGAAAGCGAGCCATTATGAAAAAATAATATATATCCATTCAATAAAAACATTATGGCGGCAACCATATAACGTAAAATATATTTTGGTATATTTAATTTACTGACGCAATTCTTAAATAGTGAAAATATATTATTGCACGTCCAGTACAGCACAAGTCCGGCTGGCGAATTGTAAAGTAGAATTAAAAACAGCGCCGCCATAACGTATAATTGCGCCTTCTCTTTAAACGCAAAGCCTTTCGTGTACACCGCCGCGGAAGCCAGGTTTATTACGGTCATTAAAATTGGAAGCAGGTTAACACTCGCTCCGTTCATTTTAATAACAGCGTCCGGCGCGCCCATATCCGCAATGAATAAAAAATCTACGCCTTTTAACGCATCCAGATGCGAAAGGTATGAATAAGCGGCGATAAAAAATGGTATTTGAATTAAAAGGCTGAATGTATTGCGCAGGGCGTAAACCGGATGATAATTATTCTGGCGGTAATAAGTGGAAAGAATCATGTATTGTTCATCGCCTTTGAATACGGCTTTAATTTTATCTATTTTGGGCTTTAATTTTTTTTGGACGTCCCGTTCAATTTTTTGCCATTTTTCGGCTACGTTATAAAGCGGCAGGCACAACACGCTCACCGCAAGACTTACCGCTATTACGGAAAATCCTGTTTCATAAAACACTTTCTGCGTAAAAACAAATACAAATTCAATTATTTGAACAATAGGGTAAATAATTATGTTGTATAAAAAATCCAAAAAAACCTCGCTTCCCGTAAAAAAACGCCAGCGCAAATCCGGAACTTTAACTTTATTGATTTTTTTATTTAAAGTGTAGTATAGAGTTGTTCGGAAACCTCAGTTTCCGAACAACAACCGCTTAAAATACGCAAAATTCGTAGCATTTTGCAAGACTTGGGCGACAACCAACCAGGGCGAGCGAACAAGCCCTATGTCTTTTCCGTGAATACTTTTTTTAATGGGGCCTGACGGTTAGACTAACGCCCCTGCCTTCCCCGCGTTTAACCGGAGCGCCTCTCCAAACGGGCGAAAAATTCCTGCGGAGAAATCACTTCTTCTTCCACCTTCTGATGCTCTTGTATAAGATGCGCCGGGATTTCGGCGATAAACGGGCTGGGAACGCATTCAACGTCCTGTTGTGAACGGCGCCGCTTTTTGCAACTTGTTATGTAAAGCTTGTCCCGGGCGCGCGTAATGGCGACATAAAACAGCCGGCGTTCTTCTTCTATGGGGCTAAAGGCGGCGTTTTCGCCGTCCGCTATTTCGCCGCCGTCTCCTCCCTCCATAGCGCTTTCGTTGTTTTCTTCGGCGTCTTCCATGCTGCGGCTATGGGGGATTAAGCCGTCTTCGGCGCCGGCGATAAAAACCACCGGAAACTCAAGGCCTTTTGCGGCGTGTATAGTCATAAGGTTCACTTTGCCTTTTACTTCGCCGGAATCATCCCCCTGCGAAAGCAAGCTTATCCGGTTTAAATACGGATACAGTGTTGGGTCCGTTACGTCAGGATTCTTTTCCCAGTTTTCTATAGATTCAATCAATTTTTGTATATTTAAAAATTTCCAACGGGCGAGCTTTTCATTTTTACTGTATTCAGTTACTAAATAAGACCAATAATCTATTGTTTCCACAAGGGCCCGCACTTTCTGCGACAGACCTTTACGGCCAAGTATTTCTTCGCGTTGTTTTTCTATAAGCAGCATAAAATCGTTTATATCTTCTTGATCGGTTATTTCAAACAAAGCGTCTTCCAGGCGGCGCATTTTTTCCATCGCCTGCCATAACGGGCGGTTCTCCCGCTTCGCCAGCGCGCTTATTTTTTCTATGGTTCCCCTGCCTATACCCCGGCGCGGAGTATTTATTATGCGCAACAACTGAACGTCGTCATCCGTGTTGCCTATAAGCCGTAAATAACTTAACACATCCTTAATTTCTTTAAAAGAAAAAAAACTTGTTCCGCCGGAAACCGTGTACGGAATATTTTGCGCCAAAAGAGCTTCTTCTATGCGCTGCATAAGGGAATTGGTGCGCAAAAGTATTCCAAAATCGCCATAACGGTAATTCTCGTGTATACAAAGCGAAGCTATTTGTCTTGCTATAAAATCCGCTTCTTCCCCCTCATTTTCCGGAAAAAACAATTCTATAGGTTTACCTCCGCCTATTCCAGACCACAATTGCTTGTCTTTGCGGTTTTTGTTGTTTGAAATAACGCCGTTGGCCGCCTCCAGAATAGTGCTGGTGGAACGGTAGTTTTGTTCAAGTTTAATTTCGCGTAACGATGGGAAATCCCGTTCAAAATTGATTATATTTTTATAATTGGCGCCGCGCCATGAATAAATCGATTGGTCGTCGTCGCCCACAACGCAAATATTGCCCTCCACGTTTTCTCCGCCGGAGACGGCGCCTTTTACAATCATTTTCATAAGCCGGTACTGTATTAAGCTTGTGTCCTGAAACTCGTCCACCATAACATAGCGGTAACGGCTGTGATACTTATCCAACACTGGCGGAAAACGCTCAAACAGTTCTATCGGCAGTGCAAGCAAGTCGTCGAAGTCCAGCGCGTTATACACTTTTAAGTTGTATTGGTATTCCTCAAAAACAGGCTTCCAGACCGTGTTTTCCCGTCCGGCGATCCACCGCTCCTCCCCTGTTTTGATTTTGGAAAACAAGGCGCCCACCGCGTACAAGTCGGTTCCTTCCGGCCTAACACCCTTTTCGCGCATGGCTTCCTTAATAGCCTGCGTTCTGTCGCTTTCATCATATATAGAAAAATTTTTTCTGTAGCCTAGAGCCTCAATTTCCACGCGAAGCATCTGCACTCCAAAGCTGTGAAAAGTTTTAACAGTAAGATTTTTTAACGGCAGCCTGGTGAGTTCTTTCACCCTTGTTTCCATTTCGGCGGCGGCTTTGTTTGTAAACGTAAGCGCTAGAATTTCCGATTGCGGCACGCCTTTTCCCAGCATGTGGGCTATTCTTGCGGTTATAACCCTTGTTTTACCGGAGCCGGCGCCAGCTATTATAAGCAAAGGGCCTTCGGTTTGAAGCACGGCCTCCATCTGGCGCGGGTTTAGCGTGGAAACGGCGTCAAGCGTCTTCATAAACGGGCGGCCTGTTATTGGACTGGTTCGCCAACCCCGCCGGTCGCCGCCCAAGCCGTTTTTTAAGCGGAAGTTGTCCGGAAACTTGAGGTTTACGAACAACTCTGTTATACGTCAATTTTATTTTCCAGTACGGAAGATTGGGGCTCAAGAGCGTCTTCAAGAGTTCGCGTAACATTACATTTTCCTATCGCCTCAAAAAAACCGGAATTTTTAAGAGCTTTTAGCGGTTGTTCCCGGACTTCCGTTATAACAAGAGTTGTTTTATTTTTTTTACAGTTAATTAAAAGAGATTCTAGAGCGGCTATTCCGGTAGTATCTATCGCCGGGACATCACGCATACGCAATATTATTTTTTCAGGCGCTCTGGACATTTTTCGCAACGTAGTTTGCAACATATCCGCTACACCAAAAAAGAAAGGGCCGTTAATTTCGTATACTTCTATATTTTTTTTAGCAAGTAAATTTATGTATCCAGGCTCTTTTGTTTTATCGCGCCCATAGGCGAGTTCTTTTATCAATTCTTCGTTTCCGGGTTTTATATTTCCCATTTCTATCATACGGCGCATAAAAAGAAAGACGGCGAGGACTACGCCCACTTCCACCGCGAAAGTGAGGTCTACAATTACGGTAAGCACAAAAGTTGTAATTAAAACCGAAATATCGCTTTTTGGAGCGGTTTTAATTATGCGGATAAACCGCGGCATATTGCTCATATCCCAGGAAACAGCCATAAGAACCGCCGACAAACAGGCGAGCGGAATTTGAGACGCCGCGCCGGAAAAAAACAGCACAAACAAAACAAGCGTAACAGAATGCATCACGCCGGATACAGGGCTTACGGCTCCGGCCTTTATGTTTGTAGCCGTGCGGGCTATAGCCCCAGTCGCCGGAATACAGCCAAACACGCCGGAAGCTATATTGCCTATGCCCTGGGCGATGAGCTCTGTGTTGGAATTATGGACGTCGCCAGTCATTGAATCGGCCACCACCGCTGAAAGCAGGCTTTCTATGGCGGAGAGCAGGGCTATAGTTACGGCGGACGGAAACACGTCCACAACAACTTCCCAGCTTATATAGGGCATTTCCGGAACCGGAATTCCTGAAGGGATGCCTCCAAAACGGGTTGCGATGGTTTCTATGTGTATATTTCCAAAGTATGCAAGTATAGTTACAAAAAAGACGCCGGCTACGGCGCCTGGTATACGCGGGGAAAAAATACGCACCAAAATTATAATTATCAACGTTCCCATTCCAATTGATACGGTGGCCATATCAATTGTATTTATCATTTTTATATATTCAAACCATTTTGTAAAAAATTCAGGCGAACTGTTCTCTATACGCAAACCCAAAAAATCCTTGACCTGGCCGGAAAAAATCAAGACGCCTATGCCGGTGGTGAAGCCGGTGGTTACAGGATACGGTATATATTTTATAAAAGTACCCAGGCCGAAAATCCCCATAACGCACAACAAAATACCGGCTATAACAGTGGCGGCTATAAGACCGCTCATGCCGTGCTTCGCTATAACGCCAAAAATAATGATTACAAAAGCCCCGGTCGGCCCACCTATCTGAAACCGGCTTCCGCCCAGAGCGCTTACAAAAAAGCCGGCTATAATAGCCGTCCACAACCCCTGAGCGGGCGTACCGCCGCTTGCTATGCTAAAAGCCATAGCCAGCGGCAACGCGACTACCCCTACAATAAAGCCGGAAACGCAGTCTTTGCCAAAATATTTAACCGAATATTGTTTGTCGCGAAAAAGCTCCGCCGTCCTGGGCGTTAGGTTGCGAAAATCAAAAAAAGACGGGAAGCGCATGAAAACAACCTAATACTAAAACCGGAAAAAAACAAGGAAGGGTGAAGCCCCGGCGAACATAAGTTCACGCGAAACTTTCGAGATTCCGCCCAAAACCTTCGCATCTCGCGGACAAACGCCGCCAAAACCGGTGTAGTTGTTCAGAAACTTTCTGTTTCCACAAGCCAAACGGCGGCGGCCATACCCGGCTTGCGCCGGCGGCCGCTAAAAAACAGCGAAACGCCGCTCATTTTTCAAGACCAAAGCAAAACTTAAAGCCTATGCGGGTTGGCGGGAGGCCGTCCGTGTTAAAGTTACGGGCGAAAGCCGGAAAAGCGCTTAAGCGGCCAATTTTGGCGGCGCCTTATAAAAAACCAGCCGTTTTTGGTTTAAATCGCCTGTTATGTACGATTCCAGCGGTTTGGTTTATAATTAAAAGGCTTGACAACCCTAAAAAACAAGGCGGCGGATATGTATTTGGCTATAGGAGACGTTCACGGAAGGACTTTCTGGAAAAAACATTTAAGCGAAGATTTTACGGAATTTTATATACTCGGAGATTATTTTGACGGTTACACGACTGATTTTTCCGGTGAATATAAAAACTTTAAGGAGATATGCTCGGCGGCCAGGAGCGATGAACGCATAAAATTATGTATAGGCAACCATGATTATCATTATCTAAGCGGCATAATTCCACAACGGTACTCCAGGTTTCAGCAAAAGCATTACCGCGCAATTAACGAAATTCTGGAAGAAAACATAGATATGCTTAAAGTTGTATATATAGCAAAAAATGAATATATTGTATCACACGCCGGGCTTTCTGCGACATTTCTTAAAAAAATGAAGGACGATTACGGTGTAAAAGAAATTGAGGATATAAATTCAGTTTTTATACACAACCGCAACATACTGACATTTAACGGCTTTAACATTTACGGCGATGACGCAACACAAAGCCCAATATGGATTAGGCCGCCTTCTTTACTCAAAGATCCGGCGCCGGAATTTAATCAAATAACAGGGCACACACAATTCCCAAAAATCAGCGGCGCCATTTCCGCAACCGGAACAAAAATCATTTTTATAGACACTGGTGAACGCGAATCTATATACGAATTTTAACGGCGGGCCGCAAGTCTGTTTACTGCTTTTTAAGAATTACCGTTATGCGGGAGCCTTCATCTTCCCTGCTGTCCAGTTTTATTTTGCCGCGATGCAACATAACTATATGTTTTACTATCGCAAGGCCCAGCCCGGTGCCGCCGGTTTTTCTGGAACGCGATTTATCTGCGCGGTAAAAGCGCTCAAACACGCGCTCCTGGGCTTCCTGCGGTATGCCTATTCCTGTGTCGCATACGCAAATTACAGCGGAGCCGCCGTTTTCGCTTATTTCAACTTTTACAGAGCCGTTGGGTTTGTTATATTTTATGGCGTTGTCTATAAGATTATGAAAAAGCTCCGTTATCATGGATTTTCTGGCGAGTATTAAAACGCCGCTTCCCTGTAAACTTACGCTTACGTCGTGTTTCACAGCCTTTGCGGAAAGAGACTCTATAACTTCGGCGGCTACAGCGGCGGCGTCCACCGTTTCAAAAGGCTCTTCCGTTTTGCCTTCGTCCATTTGCGAAAGCAGCATAATATCTTTAATTAAAGTTATAAGGCGGGATGTTTCGTCTTTTATTTTTTTTATAAAAATAGATTTATCCGCTTTTTGCGCCATGCCGGATTCCAGCAGTTCAGCATACCCGTAAATGCTGGTAAGAGGCGTAGCCAGTTCGTGGGAGACGTTGGCTGAAAATTCACGGCGCAGTTTTTCCATGCGCCATATATGCGAAAGATGCGCGTAACTAATAATTAGAAAAACAAATACAACACACAACGCCACCGGCAGTATGCGGAATAAAATAAAAAACACGCTTATGTTTGTTTTTGAAACCCGCAAAACCATTCCATCCGGGCGCAAAACCGCGTAGTACCATGTTTCCTTTCCCAGGGTTTGCGAAAACCGCTTGCTTTCCCCGAAGCCGTTTTCGCGGGCTTTTATTACTTCCTCGCGGTCGTTATGATTGCTTTGCGGCGTTTCTTTTGAGGCGTTTTGCATAACGGAAGCCAGGCTGTCAAACGCGATGGATCCGTCTGGAGCGATAAGCACTATCCTTAGTTCGTCCAAAAAACTTTCTTCGCCCGTCATTTCACCATTTTCGTTAAAAACACCGGCGCCGTTAAAAAAATCGCGCAGAGTTTCCGCGCCGGCGTTGTAAAAAACGCCCGCCATGTACCTGATTTCCGCTCTTGAGGAACGGCTGAATCGCATATAAAATATAACGCACAACAAAAGGGAAACTATAATTAAACTTATAACAAGTATAACTGTTGTAGAAAAATAAATATGTATTTTTTCATTTTTATTCATTAATTTTATAGCCTACATTGCGCACTGTTTTAATTATTTCGCCTTTTTCTTTAAGCTTTTGCCGCAGTGATTTTATGTGCATATCAACAGTTCTGCTTTCACCGAAAAATTCATATCCCCAGACGTGTTCAAGAATTTTTTCGCGGGTTAGCACAAGTCCCTTGTTTTGAATTAAATAACGCAAAAGTTCAAATTCTTTATATGTAAGCAAAATTTCTTTCTCGTTTATGTATACGTTTCGTTTATTCGTGTTTAAAATTATACTGTCGGTTTTTAATTCAACGGCTTCGCTGGTTTGCGGAGCGCAACGCCGCAATACGGCGCGTATTCTTGCTATTAGTTCCATAATGGAAAAAGGTTTTGTTATATAGTCGTCCGCGCCTAGGTCAAGCCCTTTTATTCTGTCGTATTCGGCGTTTCTCGCGGTAAGCATAATTACCGGAATGGAGCGGTGTTTTTCGTCTGCTTTTAGTCTTTTTAGTATGCTAACACCGTCTTCGCCCTGCAACATTATATCCAGCAATATAAGGCGCGGCGGAGACTCCGCTTCGTTAAGGCTTGCGTAAAAAGGTTTTGCGGAATGAAAGCCGTACGCATCGAAACCAGCCGCCTTTAGCGCGTACAAGACCAGTTCGCGTATATTGTCGTCGTCTTCCACCGCAAATATTTTAGCCATACATGGTTTTACTACGCTTCCGTAAAGGCGCCGCGGCCTTCAAGCCTGTTTTGAGACGCGAGCGGATCCCGCAGGCGCCCGCGATTCCCCCGGCGAAGGGCGGTTTCTTTTAGCGCGATAATTTTATCGGAAATAGATATTATCCAGCCTTCGCGGCAACGGGGCGGCGTAAACAAAGTCCACGGCCACATGTGCGTTTTTATGCACGAATATTCTTTGTCCGTAATGTTAAAAACTTCCCGCGCCTTCTTCGCCGCTATGGCCGGATGCGCCCAGCCGTGAACAAGGTAGCGCACGCCTGGAATATGCCATTCGTAAAGAAAAAAATCGTGTAAAAGGGCGGCGCGGACCACGCATTTTTTGTCTACGCCCGCGTTTTTTTCGGCTAAAGCGAAAGCTTTTTTGGCAACCGCTATGCTATGTTCATAAATTGAAACAGAGCCGTGTGAAAAAATTTTTTTACATTCTTTAAAAATTTTATTGTTTATTATTTCTTTTGCGTATTCGTTAAATAATTCCTGATTTTGCATAATATTTTTATTTCCTTTCCATCGAAAAAACAGCCCAACCTGTAATTTTTTCTCCGGTTCTTTTTGCTTTTATGGTTTTTGTACAACAATACAAGGCGTCCGCCGTAAAAACGCCCAGCAGATAACCGTCAACCATTAAAATATAATCCCCCAAAAAACGCGCGGCGCGCATTATTATGGGTTCCGCCAAATAAATTACAAAAAGCGATAAAAACCCAAAAGCCAGCGACAATGTCAAACATATACGCCCTTTGTAATGGCACCATTTTGTATGGGGGTAAGTTGAATAATCCCAGCATTTTACGTTAAAACACTTCTCTAAAAAAACCGCCGTAATGTATTCAAGAATAGTGCATATAGTCATACCGGCCAAAAAAACCATAACCGGGCGCTCTTTTAAAGGCAGACATAGCACATAGATGCATATACCGCCTATCCCATGACATGGGACGTACGGCCCTTTAAAAAAACCTTTGCTTACCAGCTTCTTCCTTGTGATAGACTCCTGCGCCGATTCTAAAACCCAGCCTGTTACGCTTAAAAACAACATTGAGAAAACAAGCAAAGCAGGCGTATTTATCATGCCGCTATAATACAAGAATGCCGCCGCCGGGCCTAGAGCGCCGCCGCAAACTTTGGGTGGGTCTGGGAGGCCTCGGCCTCCCAGCGGGGGGACTGGGGGCGGAGCCCCCAGCCGCATCCAAAATGCGAGCCGCTATCGGGCCCCACGCTGGGCCGCCTGATGCGGCGGGACGCGCTCAATGTTTCGCACGCACTCGCGCCCAGCGGGGGACTGGGGGCGGAGCCCCCAAGCCATTGCGCCGCATTTTACGGCGAAAGGCGCCATTAAGCCGCGCAAGGGATTGAACTTCAAATGCGCTGTGCGCACTTGAAGTTTGGCTGTATTTGATAAAAACGGCCTTCGTCCGTTGTTTATCAAATACAGCGCTTTATCACCCCAGATGCGCAAGGGATTGAACTTCAAGTGCGCTGTGCGCACTTGAAGTTTGGCTGTATCTGATAAAAACGGCCTTTGTCCGTTGTTTATCAGATACAGCGCCTTATCACCAGATGCGCAAGGGATAGGAGCGGGAATTACACACAAATCCGCCAAGCGGATTTGTGTGTAATTTGAGCGGATAGCCCGGTTTTTTGGCGTTTTTTGCAAAAAACGCCAAAAAATGCGCCCAAATTTAAAGAATTAAGGTTTTTAATACGCTTTACCGTGGAAGTTTTGCAGGGGATGTATTGCGGCTTCTTCCATGCGCAGGAAGTATTTGCAGACGCGGCGGGCCGTGTTTTTTGCGGCGTGTGGGCCGTTCAAGTAAACCCACAGCCGGGCTACAGGCGTTTTTAGCGGATTTTTGCCGCAACCGTGATGAAAGCTATGTAAAAAAACGGAAAATTGTGATATTCTTATAGAAAGCTTATGGTTTTCATTTTGATGAAAACAAAAATTAAAGGAGAAAACTATGCCTGATGTAAAGCAAATTCAAAGCACTTGCGCGTACTGCGGAGCCGGTTGTCAAATCATGTTTACCGTAGACGGCGAAAATAACAAAATTCTGGAGGCGGTTCCGGCAAAAGGGCGAACCAATGACGGGACTCTTTGCCTAAAAGGGTGGTACGGCTGGGATTACCTTAACGACCCGCAAATTCTTACCAAACGTCTAAAAAAGCCGATGATACGCAAGGGCGGCAAAGGAAGCGTTCTGGAAGAAGTTGAATGGGACGAAGCGATTTCTTACACAGCCGCCAGGCTCACGGAAATTAAAGAAAAATACGGGCCTAATTCCATAATGGGTACGGGCTCGGCGCGCGGGGCCGGCAACGAAGCCAATTACATCATGCAAAAATTCATGCGCTCGTGTATAGGAACAAACAATATAGACCACTGCGCCCGTATATGACACGCGCCTTCAGTAGCGGGTCTACTGTATTCACTTGGTTCCGGCGCTATGTCGATGGGCGTTCCCGAAATAGAGGACGCTAAACTTTTATTCATTTTTGGTTATAACGGGGCCGATTCTCACCCCATAGTCGCTCGCAGAATAGTACGCGCAAAAGAAAAAGGCGCGAAAATCATCTGCGTAGACCCTCGTAGAATAGAGACGGCGCGTATAGCCGATATGCACCTTCAACTTAAAAACGGCTCGAATCTCGCCCTTGTAAACGCCATAGCAAACGTTATTATTAACGAAGGCCTGATAGACCGCGATTTTATAGACTGCCATTCAACAGGGTTTGAAGAATTGCTCCCGATTGTGGAAAAATACACGCCGGAATATGCGGCGGGCATATCTCAAGTTCCAGCGGAAGACATAAGACGGGCCGCCCGTATGTACGCGACATCCGGCCGTTCAATGATACTTTACGGAATGGGCGTATGCCAGTTTGCGCAAGCGGTGGACGTAGTTAAAGGCCTTGCCAACCTGGCCATAATGACGGGCAATTTCGGGCGGCCCTCCACCGGCATAGGCCCGGTGCGCGGTCAGAACAACGTGCAGGGCGCTTGCGATATGGGAGCTTTACCTAACAGTTTCCCCGGCTACCAGAGCGTAACGGACGCGGTTGCGCGTGAAAAATTCGAGAAAGCCTGGGGCGTCAAACTTTCCGGCGAAATAGGATGCCCAATCACCCATGTGCCGCACCGCGTATTGCACGAAAAAGATCCGGCGAAACAGATTCACGCCTACTACATTTTTGGCGAAGACCCCGCTCAGTCCGACCCCGATCTAGCCGAAGTGCGCGAAGCTTTGGACAAATGCGATTTTGTTGTAATGCAGGACATTTTTATGAACAAAACAGGCCGCCATGCGGACGTCATTCTTCCGGCCACCGGATGGTGCGAACATGACGGCGTTTATTCCTGTTGCGACAGAGGCTTCCAGCGCATACGCAAATTAATTGAACCTTCCGGCGACGTAAAAACGGACTGGGAGATTATTTGCGCGATTTCTACGGCTATGGGCTATCCCATGCGCTACAACAATACAAAAGAAATTTGGGATGAACTTATAGAATTGTGTCCAAGCTTCTCCGGCGCCACCTACGAAAAGCTTGAAAAACTTGGCGGAGTGCAATGGCCGTGCAGGGACAAAGCGATGACGGACGCCGGAACGCCGTATCTGCACAAAAACGGCAAGTTCGCCCACCCGGACGGCAAGGCGAAATTTTACGGAACGGATTGGAGGCCGCCTAAAGAGCTGGAAAACAACGAATACCCCATGGTGCTTTCCACCGTGCGCGAAGTAGGCCATTATTCGGTGCGAACCATGACCGGCAACTGCCGCCTGTTGCGCAACCTGGAAGATGAGCCCGGATGGGCGCAGATGAGTCCGGAAGATTGCGTAACTTTGGGTGTAAAACACGGCGAACTGGTTAAAATTCTGTCCAAACGGGGATACTGCATAACACGCTGTATGCCGACTGAACGGGTTAAACGCGGCGCCGTTTATATGACCTACCAATGGTGGATAGGCGCCTGTAACGAGTTGACGCAGGCCGCGCTTGATCCGGTAAGCAATACGCCGGAATACAAGTACGCCGCCTGCCGCGTGGAAAAAATCGCCGACCAAGCGTGGGCCGAAAAACACATCCTTGAAGAATATGCGGAAATCCGCGAACTGATGGGAATTAAAGACCGCGACCCAAAAATAAACGGCGGCTTTAGCAAACAGCGTTCCATATCCGCAAACCCGTTTTACGGACGAGCCTAAACCATCTCTGATTTTTCCATACTAAAACCCCGCCTTCCGGCGGGGTTTTTTATTCGCCTGAGTGCGCGGTTGAAAGCCGGTGTAAACGCCAGCCTTCAACCGCGCCGCCTTCCGGCGGGCTTTAGGGCGCGATGGAAAGCGCGGGAAACATTCCGGCAATGCGGGGACGTCGGCGGGCGTGTTGTGCAAGCAGAACAAACGCCTGCGCGGCGCCGAAAAATCGCGGACGGAAAGCGGACGTCTTTAAGCGCGAAACGTATATAAAACCGTTATGCGCAATATTTACTGATACACTATTTTTATATAATCATCTCTTGATAAATATATATCTTCACCATAAGAAGCAATTTTATCAAAATACTTTACATTTTGATGAAATGCTTTATCACATCCCTTTTTCATTCTTTCGTGCAATTCAACAATAATACATTTTGTTTTATTCACCCAGCTTGCAGACGTCTCGAATACTTCTTTTTCGGAACCTTCAATATCTATTTTTAATATATCAATTGAATTGATATGGAATTCATCGATAATATCGTCAACAGTAACTGTTTTTATTGTTTGTTTAATATTTTTAGCAGGCGTATTTAACTTCGCCTTATCCGATTCCACCATAAACGCATCGTTGCCAAGACCTGTGTCAAACAAAGATATTTCTCCAGATACATTCCATAGCGCGGCTTTTTTTGTTATAATATTCGCATAATTTTTAGTATTTTGCTTTAGCAGATCATAATTCCCGCTTTCCGGCTCAATCGCTATAATTTTTGCGTTTTTATATTTATTCGCAAAATATATAGCGGCCATGCCGACATTCGCTCCGGCGTCAATTATGTATTCCGGTTCGTATTTTTCCTTAAAATTGTATTTATGTTTTTCTATGATGTCTTTATATGTGGGTATGTCTGTTGTATAATTTCTTAAATAAATGGGATGCTCGTAATCGTCTCTATTAATGGATATACCCCCCCCCCCCCCGCAGGATGTTATTTGAATCTTGCCCAAGCCCAAGCAGTTGTTTTGAAAATCGTTTTCAACCTTGCCAAATTTTACAGTTAACGGCGCCTTCCGAAGCCTTCTTCTTAAAAGAAGAAGTCCGTAGGGCGTAAAATATTTTATCAGCGTCTTGACATTCATTTTCAAAAACTCCTTTTTCCAGGTTTTTATTAACAGAATTATTTAGCATACACAAAGAATCGTTTTGCGTCAATAGCTTTAAAAAATCACGTGAAAAATGGCACATAACAGACATAACGCCGCCGCCAAACCGCCGCGCACAACCGCAACAAAAAGCTAAAACAGCCGCCCGAAAGCGGCTGTGAGGAATTGGAGATAGCGGACTTGTTCGCCAACCCGGTTGGTTGCCGCCCAAGTCTTGCAAAACGCTGCGCATTTTGCGTTTTCAAGCGGAAGTTGTTTTAGACTTTAACTTGTTTGTACCGTTTCTCTATAATCGAAAATCCTTTTTCCACCGCTATGAATATCGCCCAAAAGATGAGCGCCGCCGCGACGTAACTTTCCAAATATCTGTAGTTAATAACCGCTTCGGCTATAGCCGTGTTCAATATGTCGTGCAGGCCTATCATAACCGCGACCGGCAGGGCTTTGATGGCGTGTATAACCACGCCGCTCATAACAGGAACGCAAACCGGAACAATTTGCGGCAGGATTATTCTGAACAATGTGTGCCGCCCGGTGTGGCCTATCGAAAGGGCCGCGTCAAACTGGCTTTTTTCGACAGACTCAAGGCCGCCGCGTATCATTTCCGATATTTCGGCGCTGGTTCCAACCGTTATACCCAGCAGGGTTATAAGTTCTATCGGCGTTTTTATACGTGTAGACTGGGTTAAAAGCGTAAACAATATAAAGTACACCAGAATTGTGGGTATGCCCTTTATGATGGTGATAAACCACTGGGCGGCCCTGCCGGCGAACGGAACCTTGTAAAAACGCACGAGCGCAAGGCCTGAACCCAACAAAATCCCCAAAAAAACCGCTGAAAAAGCTATGGCTAGTGAACGGGGAATGGCGCCCGCCGCCGCCGCCATAGCCTGCAACATGAATAGAAAATCAAAATTCATACAGACCTAAAAAGATTCAAAATAAGATTTAAAAACGGTTTCTTTAATTTTGTCTAAAGTCCCGTCCTCCTTCATTTCCAAAAGAACCCTGTCAAAATCCTGCTGAAGTTTTACGTTGTCTTTTTTGAACAGAAAATACGCCTGCGAGGTGATCACCGGCTTTGACCCTATCGCCTTTAATTTTAGACCCGGCATTTGCACGTTTATAAGGTCTATATCAAAAAGCGTGCTAAGTTGCGCCGCCACCCGCTCGCTCGCTATGTTTTGATTCCTGGTGTAATTGTCTTCAAAAGAAATGTAAGTTATCTGCTTGCTGGAGTCGTGGGTTTCGTTCCATGTTTTAACAAACGCTTCGTGATTGCTTCCCATACTTACGGCCAAAACCGCGTTTTTATTGCCGGCTATGTCATCTATGCCCCTAAGCCCGCGCCACGGGCCCTCCTCTTTAACCGCAATCCAACTGTCGTAGTCGTTGTAACCGACCTCGCCGTACAGGTAGGTTTTTCGCCTTTCCGGGTTTTCTTCAAATTCGTGGGCGCCCACGTCTATTTTCCCGGTTGCAAGGGATACAAGCACGTTTTTGAATTCAAAAACCTCAAATTCAAATTTGTATTCCGGCAGTCTTTTGTTTATTTCACGCACAACTTCCACATCGTAGCCTGTAAGGTTGCCGTCGGCGTCTCTAAAGCAGAACGGTTCGTAGGCTTGACCTGTGCCTATAACGACCGTCTGCTCTTTTTTTGCGCAAGAAAACGCCGTAAATGCGCCTATCAGCGCGATTAAGACGAAAAAACCAACTTTTAACACTTTTTTTGTTTTCATGAACACACTCCTGTTTTTAACGAAACTTGTCGTAAATAAGCGGCCCCGCTTTGCGCGCCGCCCGCTTTTTACCGGACGGCGCGTTTTGCGGGCGTCCGGCTATTTTTTATTAAACATAAGGCGGGCCGCGTTGAAACAACGCCGTCCTCCAGCCTGTAATTCGCGCCGCTATACGGCGGCCGTTTTGCTTTTACAATAATCCGTAGCTGTTACAGCCCAGCGGTTTGCCGCCGGAAATCGTTTGGCGTTATTTTTTGGCATACTTCTTTTCCAAATTCTTAAAAAACCGCTCAAACAAAAATGAAAGAACCACAAAAATAACCGCCACGTCGATATAGGCTTCCAGCTTGTGCATCGAGTGATTGCCGAGGATTCTGGCGCGTTCCAGCGCGTCCACAACCCCCATGGCCGAAGCTAGCGCCGTATCCGACAAGGCCGAGGTGAGCAACGCCCCCGTAGCCGGTATCGCGATAACAACGCTTTGCGGAATAATCACCCTAACATAAGCCTCAAGCTTGTTAAGCCCTATTGAATAAGCCGCGTCCCACTGGTTTTTTGGTACAGCCAGTACGGCGCCGCGTATCATTTCGGAAGCAAAACCACCCACATTAAACGCATAGGCCACAAGCACAAAAAAGAGCTTGCTCTGCCTTACTACGTCTATGCCAAGCGGCAGCAACAGCATGGGGAGACCGTAATAAACGACGAAAAGCTGTATAAAAATTGGCGTTCCCCGTATAAACGAAACCGAAACCGCGGCAATTTCGCGTAAAACCGGTATTTGTTCTATACGGGCGATGGCGAACAAGGCCCCGATTAACACTCCAAAAACAGCCGCAACCGCCACAATTAAGAGCGTGGTTGGCAAAAAAGCTACAATTTTTGGGAAATATTCAAAAACATACCTCCAATTAAACTGTAACATCGGCAACCTCCAAAAAACCGCTCCGTTCAACACCATTAAAAGTCATTATTTACGCCTCCATAAAAGCATACAATTACTATCTGTTTACTATGAATTTATAGCGCCGCTCCGAAATTTAGTCAAGTGAGCCGGTTCGCGGCTGTAAATTTCTGTTTTTTTTTGAAGGATTTAAAGCCCGCCGGGTTTAACGGCGTGTTTCCCGCCTGTTTTGAATGCGCCTTATGTAAAAACCCGCCGGAAAAGCCGCGCAAACCATTCAGCGCGGCGGGAGGGGCGCGGCCTAAACCGGCGGCGTTACGGCTAAGGCCGGGGCTGCGCGGGGCGGCCTGATTTGCGGGCCGCTTTTATTTTTTGATGTAAAAGAAGCGCGTTTTTGCAACCGCCGGACGGCTTTATTTTCGCATCCTTTGGTCTCAGAGGCAAAAATCATCCGTATTCTTGCAAAAGCGCCCCGTTTTGGATTTCGCAAACGTGCGGCGTTGCGCATAACAGGCCGGCGCGCGCTTCCGTCCGCTAAAGGCCGCTCGGCCACCTGCAGGCTCTGGTCTCGCTACACGCCCGGCTTTTGCCGGGAAAATTCCCGCAACTCACCGCGCCCGCGGTTTGGCAGGGAATGTTATGTGTCATTTATTTTGAAATCTTTTGTAAAATTCTTAAAAAAATATTGACATTGTTTTATAGTTTAGGATAAACTTAGCCAATATTGCTTACGGCGTTCCAAAAAACCGGGTTCCGCGTGTTTTTGGAAAAACGGCGTAAATGCAATTAATGCGCCCTCATTACAAACGGGCGCGCATAAGGAGTATCTATTATGGAAACAGTTGTTAAGTTTTTGAAAGACGCGAAAACTTTTTATCTCGCCACGATTGACGGTGATCAGCCCCGTGTTCGTCCTCTGAGTTTTGTGATGAGTCACAAGGGCAGGCTGTACATGGCCACCAGCAATACCAAGGATATGTACAGGCAGATGAGCCATAATCCCAAGATTGAGATCAGTGCCTTTGGCGCTGACGGCAAGTGGATTAGGGTTGTCGGCAAAGTCGTCTTCGATAATTCCGCCGAAACCCAGGCAAAGGCGCTGGATGTCGCCCCACAGCTTAAACCTATGTACTCTGTCGGCGACGGGAAATTCACCCTTTTCTATTTTGAGCCGGGCGCAACCGCTACGATCTACGGTTTTGACGGTAGCAGAAAAGAAATTAAACTATGAGGCTCTCCCAAAATTTCAGTTTTTGGGAGACAGACTTTATTTGTCCAGCAACCTGAAATTCCGCAGTTTTGTCGAATCTTTGGTTCGTAGGAGTTTGTTGCGCTTCGCGCCTAAAATCTCAAAAGCACCGTAGGTGCTCCGCCATAGGCGCTCAGTGCTGAATAGTCAGTCTTTACCTTGCAAACTCCATTGAACCAGAGGTTCACAACCAGAGGTTCATCGTGAATCGAAGATTCGCCATTGCAATCGCAGAATTCGCGTTCTAAAACGAAGTAAAAACCTGCAAAGCGAATCGAAGATTCACCCGCCGGGCTTAACGTGCCGTTATCAGCTTGCGCACCGCCCGGAAGATGTTTTGATACCCGGTACAGCGGCAGAGATGGCCGGAGAGCGCTTTTTTAAGTTCGGCGTCGGTGAGGGGCTTGCCCAGGTCAATAATTTCCTTGGCGCTCATGAGAAATCCCGGCGTACAGAAACCGCACTGGATAGCCCCCTCGTCGATGAAGGCTTGCTGTAGGGCGGAGAGGCGGCCGTCAAGACTGATGAGGCCCTCGGTGGTGGTGATGCGCTTGCCGTCGGCCCAGATCGCCAGGTAGATACAGGAGTTGTAACATTCGCCGTCGATGATGACGTTGCACGCGCCGCATTCGCCGACCTCGCAGCCCTTCTTGACACTCGTAAGATGGTAGTCATTGCGCAGCATATCGGTGAGGGATGCCCGTACGTCCACCGTAACCTCCCGTTCCGCGCCGTTGATCGTGCAATGAATGAGTTTGGTCATAACGCGCCTCCCGCACGGGAAACCGGTGGTTTCGTCCCGCCGTCCGCATCGGAACCGGCACGAGCCCGGGCGATCGCCTCGGTGATTGCCAGTTTTGCCAGTTCCACCGCAAGATGCGAACGGAATGCGGCGCTTGCCCGCCAACTGTCACGCGGTCTGATGTCGTTCAGCACCGCCCTCGCCGCAGCGTCCACCGTTTCTGAAGATGCCGCCTTCCCCTTTGCCGCCGTTTCCGCGCCGGGCACCCGCATCGGAACCGGCCCCGCCACCCCGTAAGCCAGGCGTAACCGTTCGATAATTGCGCCGGTCGCGCCCCCCTTCTCCGTTTTCCCGTTCATCGAAAGCCGGACATTTGCCGAACAGCCGATGGTGGCGATGTCGAGGGCCTCCCGCATCGCGTATTTGATATAATACCCCGCCGTACCTGAGTAACTTTCTTGGGGAATGATGATCGCGGTCAATATCTCGGCGGGACCAAGGGCCGTTTTCCCGGCGGCAACATAGTGTTCCCCAATCGGCACAAGGCG
>JAITER010000069.1 GCA_031281945.1 Spirochaetaceae bacterium
TGATAAGGCGCTGTATCTGATAAACAACGGACGAAGGCCGTTTTTATCAGATACAGCCAAACTTCAAGTGCGCGCAGCGCATTTGAAGTTCAATCCCTTTGCGCATCTGGTGATAAGGCGCTGTATCTTATAAACAACGGACGAAGGCCGTTTTTATCAGATACAGCCAAACTTCAAGTGCGCACAGCGCATTTGAAGTTCAATCCCTTTGCGCATCTGATGATAAGGCGCTGTATCTGATAAACAACGGACGAAGGCCGTTTTTATCAGATACAGCCAAACTTCAAGTGCGCACAGCGCATTTGAAGTTCAATCCCTTGCGCTTTCCAGCGGCTTCCGGCCAACACAGGCACCGCGGCTCGCGCTTTGGATAAGGCTGGGGGCTCCGCCCCCAGTCCCCCGCTGGGCGCGAGTGCGTGCGAAACATTGAGCGCGTCCCGCCATAAAAGGCGGCCCAGCGTGGGGCCCGATAAAGGCCCCCGCCGTAGAGAAAGCGACCGGCCCCGCTGGGAGGCCTAGGCCTCCCAGACCCACCGAAAGTTTGCGGCAGTAGGCCTTTTCATCGCGAGGCGCGGTTTCCGCTCCAATTCCGCGCCCGCTTTCCAGCGGCGCCGCTTGCTAAAACAGGCGGCTGGTGATAAAGCGCTGTATCTGATAAACAACGGACGAAGACCGTTTTTATCAGATACAGCCAAACTTCAAGTGCGTGTAGCGCATTTGAAGTTCAATCCGCCGGCATCGTGCTTACCTAGCCTGTATCCGCTTAATCGCCATACCGAATTCAATGCCGCAAGAGAGCTGCGGACGGCCTGTAAATCACGGCGTAGAACGCCAATCAAACGGGTAAATGTGGAACAGAATTGTTATTGTTAAATTAACTTTGCGGGTTTGCGGGGCTAAAGTCAAAAATGGAACGTCCGCGTTACGGCGTCATACAAAAAGACGTCCGCTTTGCGGAGAGGCAGGGGCTATGGTTATAAAGCCTCTACATATTCCGCGGCGGCGTGCGCGGCCACGGCCCCTTCGCCAGCCGCTGTAATTACCTGACGGAAAGGCGTTGAACGCAAGTCGCCGGCGCAAAACAGGCCTTTTACCGATGTTTCCATGCGTTGATTTGTGCGTATAAACCCAATTGAGTCCAAAACAGGGTTTTCGGACAACCCGGCAGATTTTACAAGCTCATTGCGGGGAATAAACCCAGCGAAAATAAAAACTGCATCCGCGCTTTCGCGAGTTTGAGCGCCTGTAATTGTGTTTTTAAGCAAGACGGAACGCACCTTTTCATCTCCAGCTATTTCACACACTTGTGTATTAAGCATAAGTCTAATCGATTTATTGGTAAGCATACGCTCCGCAACCGCTTTTTGAGCGCGTAAAACCTCGCGGCGGTGCACCATAGTTATGTTCGGCGAAATTTTAAGCAACTGAACCGCTTCATCACAGGCCGCATCGCCTCCGCCTACAACTATAATTTTCTTACCTTTAAAAAAGGGGCCGTCGCAAGCGGCGCAATAAGAAACTCCCGCGCCCAAAAAGGCTTCCTCTCCAGGAACATTCAAATGCCGGGGCGAAGCGCCCATGCAAAGAATCACCGCCTTGGCCTCAATCACAGACCCGTCGTCTAACGCAACGGAAAAAAGACGAACAGGCCCGTCATTGTTTATTTTAAGAACTTCCGCTTTTTTGTGGATAAAAACAGCCCCAAAACCCAAAGCCTGTTTTTGCATATCGCTAGAAAAGTCCCAGCCAGATTTGCCATATATATTGCCAGGATAATTTTCCAGGACGGCGATGTTCAACATTTGACCGCCTGGAGTAAGATTTTCCAAAACGACAACGCGAAGTCCGGCCCTGGCGCCATATTGGGCGGCGGTAAGACCCGCCGGCCCCGCGCCTATAATTAAAAGATCAAATAAATCCATAGCAAACTATCTGGAAGCCGCCGAAACGCTTGATTTTGCGGCAAGCACTTGCTGGGCTATAAGACGCACATTATGTGTATAATTACCGGTTCTATCGAAAATATCCCTAACCGTTTGCCAAATATAATCCGGTTTTGGCTCTGGAGCGCTGTTGTAATACGACAAGACCGCCGCCGCAAGGCGGGCGTCCGGCGGTTTTCTGATATGAAAATGCCGGAAATATTTTTCTACGGTTTGCATCGTAATATCATCGTAAGCTTCCGATTTTTCAAGAGACTGAACGGCCTGCGTAATGACGCTAGGTTCCGCTTCCACTTTGATTATATCTCTAAGGATAGGCGCCGATTCTTCCTTGGAGTATTCGCCAAGGTATTCAGTCGCCCGCAAACGCACTTCCGTAAACAGGTTTGCAATCCTGCCGTCCACGCGCTCCTGCCGGTAACTGCCTTGACCCGCAAGGTCTCTTAGAACTTCGCGGATTTCCGGACTTTTGTTGCCGCCGTCCAACTGGGTCTTGATAAAATCCAGCGCTTGTAATTTGGTTTCACGGTCTATAGATTTACTGGTTTCGCGAATGACTTGTAATCCCATAGTCTCTTCCAAAAACGAATCTTCCACCGATTTTTCTTGCGCAAACAGGGCGAAAGGAGCCGTCAAAAATGCCAACGCCACAAAACCAGAAATTTTCAATTTTTTCCTCTCTTATTTAAAGAATTTAAATACGCCGTTTAATAAAACGGATGTTATGCAAGCCGCAGGGCGTCAAACCCTTCGTTTCCTCACTCGCTCGATTATGCCGCGCAAGCATGGCCGCAATCTCGCTCCATTCGTCAATAAAAACACTAACGTTTTCAAGTTTAACACAAAACAGCTAAAGATTGAAAGTTACAACTCAAAACGCCCGCGATTCTGCTTTAACGAGATTCAAGAGTGAACTTGTTTAACATTTCCGTTTGTCAATGAAGCAAACGTTTTAAAATCCTCCGCTTTTTTTAAAATATTTTTTGTTTTGGCGGCTCAAAATAGCTGTTAAAACAGGCTTTTAAAGTAAAGTATATTTTAGCAGTCAATTTTAAAGTCCGGTTTGCAAAAAAATAGCGCGGTATTATAATACCGGTATGAAAGATTGCGTTTTTTGCAAAATAGCGTCAGGAGAGATTCCGGCGAAAAAGCTGTACGAAGACGGCGAAATGCTGGCTTTCTACGACATGGAGCCGAAAGCGCCTCTCCATTTTTTAGTCATTCCCAAAAAACACATACCAAATGTTATGGAAGCGGAAGAAAGCGAAAGCGGCTTGCTGGGCGCTTTGCTTTGGCGCGCGCAAAAACTGGCGGTGGAAGCGGGATTTGAAAAAAATGGAGCCAGGTTCGTAATTAACTGCAAAGAAGACGGCGGCCAAACCGTCCCTCATCTGCATATACACGTCCTGTCTGGGCGCCCTCTTGGATGGCCTCCGGGATGACGCCGCCCCGGCAAAGAAAAACAAACTTCGCCCGCCAGTCGCTCTGCGCCGCCGTTATTTGCCTGTCGCCGGCGTTAGCGTCGGGCCAAGCTTTGCAAACGGGCGCGGAAAACGATCCGCTTGCGCCGGAGACGGCGCAAAGCGCCGCCCTTCTTCCCGCGCAAACTCCGGAAAACTCCGACCCTTTTAGTCTGCTTGCGTTGGGGCTTGCGGGCGTGTTTGATTCCTTTGGAACTCCGCAAGCCGTATACGCGCTTCGCGGAGAACATCCGTGGCAAGACGATGTGGTTCTACAATATAAAAACGTTGATTTTTATATATACAAAGACCAGGTATGGCAGGTCGGCGTAAAGAAAATTATGGGCGTCTCTTTAGGCGATCCGGAAAAAGTAATTGAACTCGTATTTAAAGATTCCGCGCAAATTAAAAAAGATTATATTACAGTTTTATTCAACGACAGACCCTGGCCCGCGGAATTGCGCTTTAACATAAACAAAAACAAGAAAGTTTCGGCCATATATCTATACCGCGTAAACTATTAAAAAACACGCATGGTTATAGCGCTAAAAACGGACGCGCGAAAAACGCCCGCAACTATGCGCCGGCGCACATAGCCGCAAGCGTTTTACGAAGCGGCAGACGGAAAACGAGGCCTACGCCCCCCTTCTTGAGGACGTTTTTTTCCCAAAAATTGAAATTACCGCAAACAAAACCAAACAAACCCCTTCAAATCCAGCGAACACAATAAGGTTTTTACTCATATTTGTGCTTAAAATATAGCTAAAAACCATGGGCCCCAGCGCCGCAGACACATTTTCCACCGTTGAGTAAACGCTTAAAGCGCGCATGGAGGGAACGTCCGGCATATCGTTATACAGCGTAGTATAGTGGGTTTGAATATTGGTTTGAGAAAATATATTTACAATGGCGAACAGAAACACCGTAAAAATCAGAGTTGGAACGGTTGGATTAAAAGCAAACAGGGCTATTGCGGCTATATTTAAAAGCACTACAACGATGGAAATATTTTTGGAACTCGTTCTTTCGGAAGCCCACTTGCACAAACTTGTCCCAAATAAAATAGCGAACAATCCGTTAAGCAACATTAATTGGCCTACATTTGATTCTGTTAGACCGTTTTCCATTCCAAAAACAGGCATAAAATAATAAATAAAGTTTAATGAAATCAAATAGGGCATAAGCAGTAAAAACAGCGAGGCCAGCACGGCGGGCCTAAAAAAGAATTTTAGCATTACAAAACGTTTATTAAGCACCCTGGGCCTTGTGTATTTTATGTTATAAATATGATTTACCAGTTTTGAACCTACCGAGAACGCCATAAGAACTATTTGCAAAAGAGCGGCGGCGGTAGCGAATACGTATACAATACGGTATGGGAAGAATTGCGCGAAGATGGAACCCATGATAAGGCCCACGTTTACGCCGGCAAATAGGGCCACATTAAGATTTGCGAATCCTGAATTTACCATTTCCGTTGATTTTTGCGCGGCTATCATTGTGTTAAGAACAAGTATTAAAGAACCCGTGGAAAATCCGGTAAAGGCGTGGCCTATAACAAGCAGGGAAACGTCTTCGGCTAAAAAACAAAGCACGTTGCCAACAAGCAAAGAAACCGCAGAAAATATATTTATACGCTTTAATCCGACAACCCCTATAATTGACGGAATTATTATAAAAGCAATGGCCGTAAACACCACTTCGGTAGTCATAGGCATGGCTACCAGTATTTCGTATGGAATATCAAACATCGGGACGTACAGCTTGCGCGAATAAATCGGCAATACGGCGCATTCAAGGTTGCAAATAAAATACTGCAAAAACACGGCGGCCCTCAACAGTTCCGGCCTGAATACAGCCCTGGGGTCTGAACGCCGCAAATCTTTCGTATACGTGCGTTTAAGGCAGTATATGACGCGCTTAAAAAGCGGGTAATCAAGATTTTCCCCCGCAAGGGAAGCCATCGCTTTTTTATAAACGTTTTCAAGATAAAGTATGATAGCTTTAAGATTTTCCAGTCTGTACGAAAGCGGCTTTTTGTTTAAAAAGTCCGTCTTGTTTTTTTGGTACGCATTTCTGATAACCGTAAATTCAATTATAACAAACAAAAACACAATAGTTGCGGAAACAACTATTAACAGAGTGCCTAAAATAATCCTTCGCATATCAGACTGCAAAGAAGTTAATTCCGTGCCGCTTTCCAAAATGCCTACAACATTTCCATACTTATCCAGCAACGGCCCCGCAGTACTAAGCCAAAAACCGGTAAATGTTGAAAACTCCATGTCTTTGTATTGTTTGTTTTCGTACACATATTTCGCGTCTTCTTCGTCTTCATAAATAGCGTACGGATAAAACGCTGGAAGAGAGCTTTCTACATCATTTATAGCGTACATAATTCCGTCGCGTTCTATTTGTATACTTTGATATATCTTTTGGCCGGAAAAACTCGCTTCTTTAAAAAGAGCTTTAATTTTTTCCTTCATTTCAAGAAATTCTTTCGAATCGTACTGGGCGGGCGAGTTAAGCCGGGATATCATACCGGAATCTATGGACGCCGCCATAATTTTTGCGACATTTTGCAGGGAGTTAAGGGCGTTTTTTTTGTACAAAAGCGTCATTTCGTTGATAATAAGAATGGCGCTTATAATAGCGCCCACTAAAACAAACGCGCTTGTGCTTAGTATAATCCGAGTGTTAGAAGAAAATCTTATTTTCCGCGCCCCTTTAATCATCATTACAACCAGAAACAACAGTAGCAATGCGTCCACAATGGAAGCCGCGAAAATAATTTTTCTTACAAGCGTTTCTTTTTCCGTATATTGACAAGAATTATATGATTTAAAAGAATCTCCGGGCGCTTTTATAAAAATACGCGACCTAATAGACGCATATACGGTTTCATCCACGCAATCCAGAGTAAAAGAATAATAAGCTTCGCCTTTAGCAAGCGTAAGCATAGCCATTTGAAGCTGCCGCTCCACATCTACAAAAACGATTTCGCCTGTGGCCAAGTCTGTATAAAAAATATTATTACGATTATCCGTAACAACGTTCCAAATACAATGTATTTCATCTTCCTGCACCGGCAGTTCGTATGTATATTTTCCTTCAAAAGTAATTTGCTTTATGGCGCCAGATTTTGTGCTAAAAGCCATCATGCGTTTACTGGCGTTTATATCAAAATACATCAGGTCTCGCTGGGCGTGCGGGTATGGAAACGCCAAAATTAATTCCGAATGATTTGAACCGTCCGTTCTTACAGATTCAAGCGTAAAGCCGTTTTCGTTTAGCATGACGACATATATTTCACCGCCGTAATAAGAAATTTCGGCGGTGCGGCCTTTATCCATGTGAAAATCATTATTTATGTAACGGTTGAAATAAATTTCCGATATAAATTCACCTTTGGGCGAAAATTTTACTACACGCTCAAAGTTCACCTCAAAGGGGCTTCCAAAATTAAAGTCCAACACGTAAATATTGTTTTCTTCATCAAGCTGTATTCTTTCCGCGCTGGTAAAACTTTTGGGGCCGCCCTCCGCCAAAAGTTTGGTTAAAATATTGCCGTTTGCGTCTAAAACCAGGATGGTTTCATGCGCGTCTTCTATAAGGGCAAGCCTGTCTTTATTTCCAGTTAAATAATAAATGCTATCGAAGTAGCGCTTTGATTCCCAGGGTTTTAAAGAAAAATTATTTTTATTGATGAAAAGAAAAATAGAAAATCCAATAAAACAAAAAGCCGCCCCAACTATAAAAATAAAGCTATTTTTCATGCGCTTTACACCTCATTTTCAGCAATCATATAAACGTACTTTTTTCTAAAAATAGCGGGATTTAAGCCTGATTTAAACCGCCGCAACCCTTCAATTCCCAAATCCGCGTCAATGTTGAAAAAAACGGCTTTCGTCATACACCGTTTTATAGTTTCATAAATTATATATGCAAAAAAGTTATTTTCCAATGACTTGCCAAAAAACATAAACGCGCTGGTTTCGTCCCTTATTTCGATTATAATGTAACCGGTCAAAACGCCGTCCCTGGTGGAAATGAGCCCGCAATGCTTTTTTTCGTCAAACAGGTTCATCATCCCAACAACCGCGTTTTTTTCGCAACCGTTAGGGCTTGAGCACACGGCGCAATTTTTTCCTTCGCACCATTTTTCTTCAATTTCCAGGCAGCATCCTATATTGCTCCTGTCAACCGGCAAAAAAGCGATTGCGCCGTCATTGATAAATTTTTTAATACGGCGGCTTTTATTCTTGTTTTTTCCGCCTTTTAACGAAAGAAATTCATCGCAGTTTAAAACATATTCGATTTCGGAGTCCAAATAAAAAATATTCGATTTAAATTTTTGTATTTTACGATACTCTTCAATATGTTCTTCCGGGATATAGCGTATTTGGAATTCAAAACCGCTTATATTTTGCGTTATCTGAAAAAGAGCGTCGACTATAAAATCCAAAAGGTTGTCGAAACCCGGCTTTATAGGCTTGTATATTGTAAAGAAAGGCGGCTTTTGGCTGTAAATAAAAACGCAACAAAGATAGCCTTCTATTATTTTATAAAGGCCGTTATGTTCAGGAATCCAGCTTATTACATTTAAAGCCGTGCGTTCTATCAACTGGCTGTCTTTTTCGTATTCCGCAAATAAATCGTAATCTTCCGGTTTTATTGAAACAAATCCGGCGTCGGATAAAGAAGCAATCATTTTTAATTTTAAATCGGAAAGCATTAAACATCCTTTTTTAAGAAAGTAAAAATATATTTATGGACCCTTTTATGCGCTCCTAAATGGCTTTTAAAAACGCGCAGACCTTCATCTCCGCCGTTCCCTCCCGGGTTTATATATTTTTTATCAAAAAGACGTTCTTTCGCCATTGTATAATAAAGATATATATTCAAATTCGTCATTGCGGATTGCGCGTAAAAAACAAAAACATAACCGCCGTTCCTGTATTCCCATATAGCGAATCCAACTGGTTTTCCCGCATAAGACGCCACAAGGCCGCCGAATTTTTCTTCGTTAAAAATACGCTCCATTCCGGCGAGGCCCGTTCTAATGCAACCGCAACCGGGAATGGCGCCGCACAAATCGCAATCCGTTTCAGAAAAGCCGTCTTTATGCCGGCACCACTCATTTAAGGCGTCAAAACAGGCGGAAAAAGAGGCCTTTGTTACAGGCGCGAACGAAACAAGCGGGTCGCTTTGGTATTTTTTTATGCGGCGCCTTTTGTAATAATTTACAGTCCCGTTTAAATCAACAAGGTCCTCTACGCGATATTCGTAATCGCTATGATCTTCCGAGTATTCGCATTTTATTTCATACCCGCTTACAGCTTCGTACTCCGGTTTTCTGCGATATTCAACATTCCATATTCTAAGAGTTTCCAAACCCGCCTCTTTCGCAAGACCGTATAAAACATCTATAGTCTCTTTAAGCAAACAATTTTTGATGTTTTGGGAATACCGGATTTCCATATTTACAGTTTCCCAGCTAAATTCCGCATAACAAAGATAACCATTAATAATTCTGTAAAGAGCGTTTACGGCGAAAGCCCAGGTGGATGTAAGAGTCGCGGTTCTATCATATATGTGAGTATCATCTTCATATTCGCATAACAAAGAATAAGTTGAGACGTCTACGGGTGTAAAACCATTTTGTTTTAAAAAAAGATAAACTTGTTTTTGAGTTTCATTCATTTATATTTCCTATATATATTTAAACTTTGGACTTGTTCGCCAACCCGCGGTTGGTTGTCGCCCAAGTCTTGCAAAATGCTGCGCATTTTGCGTTTTTAAGCGGAAGTTGTCCGGAAACTGAGGTTTCCGGACAACTCTTTTATTTTTTATCGAATAAAAACACGCTTGGAATATGCGGATTTTCCATTCTAAGTTTTGTTTCTTCCAAACATCGGCTGGCGCAGACGTCATCGGGGTCTATATGCAAAACCTGCGTAAATCTTTCGGCGGCTTTTTCGTATTTTTTTGTATGAAAATTACGCACGCCCGATTCAAACAGTTGCTTTGTGGAGACTCGCTTTTCTTTAACATCAGGCGGCAACGCGGAAAGTATGTCAAAAACGCCTACGGCTTCGTTTAATCCGGCGGCCTGTATCATGCCAATAAAGCGGTAATCGAAGTTGCGCACATCCTGGTGTATTTCGTTCATTGTTCCGCTACTGATAAGCATTCCCGCGCCAACCTGTTTTGTAAGCGATTCCAGACGCGAAGCCATGTTTACATTTTTGGAAATTACGGTGCCGGAAAACCGCTCTTTTTCGCCAACTATGCCCATCATTACAGAACCCGTATTTACGCCGACTCCTATACCTATGTTGTCTACGCCGACTTTTACGCTTAACTTGCCGTCCAGAACCAGAGCGTCATAAATTTCTATTCCGGCCAAAACCGCGTCGTGCGCGCGCAAAAACAGGGCCATAGCCGCATCGCCCAAAAATTTATCCACAAACCCGTTATGTTTCCTGATTATGGGGCCTGAGACGCCTAGCACTTTGTTTATAAACATAAAGTTTTCTTCCACCGTCATTATTTCGGAATTGATTGAAAAAGCGCGTATATCAAAAAACAGTATGCTCATTATTCGCTGGACGTTGTCGCCAAGAGACATTTTTGTAATATCGGTTACGCCTAAATACTCCATAAATTGAATCGGGACAAAGCGCATTGTAGATTCGTTCATTTTTTGAATATGCCGTATTTGCGTCTCCAGACGGCTCACCAAACCGTTAAGCCCATTGCTCACCACACCCAATTCATCACGCGAAGAATACGACACTCTAGCGGAATAATCTCCGTCAGCCGCGCATTTAAGAACACGCGAGAAAAAAGAAAGCTGCTTTACAATCATGAACGCGGTAATGGCGATGACAATTAAAATGACAACGCATATCACAGCGGCGAAAAGCGCGGCGCTGCGGCTTTGTTTAGCGTTGGCTATTTGGTAACTGTTCATATTCAATCCCAGTTCAAACATACCCACAACTTCGCCGGCGGCGTTAAAAATAGGAACCTCGGATGCGGCGAATTTTCCATCCGGCAGTTCGCCTACAGCGAAGTAATTTTTTTCGCTTATAAAAGCGTTATATTCTTCGCTTCCGTATTCAAGAGCGTAAGTACGATGCATAATGCCGCTTTCGTCGTTGGAAATAACCAGCGTATAATTAAATTCTTCGCCCATAAAAATCGCGGCGTAAAAATTTTTATTCCATTCATCTTTATTGTTATTAACAACAGCCTTAATTTGTCTACGCAAATTCAAATATTCTTCTGTTTCAAAATCTTTAGTCCCTTTTATAGCTTCTATATCGCTAGGATTTATAAGAGCCACCACAGTAGCGGTGAACAAATTCATTTTTTGAATCACTTCGGAGTCCAGGCGCGAGTTCATGCTATTAAAAGTTGTGGAATAAAACAAAAAAAACGCTACGCTTATCAGCGGAATGATAAGAATAGATTGCTTTATAAAAATAGAAACAAATTTATGGTATACATATACATATAAAATATATATACTTATAGCAATCATCAACAACATCAAAACAAACGAGCACTGAACTATGGCGATTAACACCGCTTCTTTTTTCGGAAGAAGCGCCCCGTCGTTATACGTTATAAATTCAGACCCATCGTAATACCAAACCACATCTCCAAAAAAGCCTCCAAAACGCCCCCGCGCACCGTTAAAACTGGGAGTAGAAAAAGAATGGCCGCCTTCCACGGAAGCCGCCAAAGAATCAAAAAAGCTCCTGGGAAGCAAAGGAACCGCGCCGCCGTCCTCTATTCTACAAACAATCGAATTGTGTACATCCATAAAGATAACGCCGGAATTTTCATCGTATGTTATAAACCAGGGGATTACGCCTCCCTCGTCAAGCGTACAATTAAAAGAAGCCCGCAAAAAAAGTTCATTATTTAAGACTTCGTATATCTCTCCTGAGCGGGTTGTATATATAAAATTATTGAAATCTTTTAGCGCAAGGCGGGCGATGGAAAAGTTGCCGGCTCCCCTTGTATAAACAGCCGTAGTTAATTTGTTATTAAAAGTATCATAAATAAAAAGATCTACGGCGCTTTCCCGCGTCCGCGAAAATGTAAGCATACCGCCGCTGTATCGCATGGAGCCGAACTGCGGGAATAAATGAGGCCGTTCAGGATCATCCTCGGCGTATTCTATAGAATATATATCGCGTACATATTCACCTTTGTTATTATATTGCCGCACAACGTCTTTTATTGTAATATATTCGGTGTAACTACCTTCCATGGCGTATACATAAACATTTCCGGCCTCATCCGCCGCCATATCAAAAAATCGCGTATAATCTACGCTTTTATTTATGATAATGTTGTAGCGAATACGGCCCTGTGGATTCATGCAAGTTATGCGAAAAGCCCCGTCGTCTATAACATACAGATTCCCGTCTATGTCGTAGCGGCTTACAGACGGAGATTCAAAACGCATTTTTGTTTGAAAAATAGGACGTTTAAGCAAATTCACGTTACAAACACACACAGCCGCAAACAAAGAAACTAAAGCCAGGCATATAATAAAGGTTTTATTTTTTATTTTTCTTTCTTTTTGCATATTTAGATTACATAAAAATCAGCGGGTAAAAAACTCAATTGCTTTGCAGATGAACTTTCGCAACCTAAAGAAAAATCCTGTTTTGTCATGCAGTAAAACACCCTAAAATGAATTTTATGTTACACCACAATGATATTATTCAACAACCCCGCATGGCGTCCCGCCAAATTCATTCGCCGCCAGGCATCTCTGCTGGTTGTAAATTGCGGGCCGGCCCATAGAACCGGCGGCCGGCGGCGAATGAAAGCCGCTTCTTAAAACAGGCGGTAAAAGCCTGTTAAAAAAGCGTTATATAGCCTAAAATTGCAAACTAAGGAGATTTTTAATGAATACACAGTTGGTAATTTTGGTTGTGTATGTGCTTGCGCTTTTGTCGATTTCGGCCTGGTCCACCCAGATTAGCAAGAAATCGTCCGGCAACAAAACCCTGGGCTACCTTTTAGCCGGAAGGAATATGCCCGTCATCATCATCGTAGTGATGATAGCGGGGCTTGCCATAGGCGGGGCGTCCACCGTAGGCGTAGCTGAAAGCGCGTACACAAAAGGGTTTTCCGCAGGCTGGTATAACGGGGCGTGGGGCATAGGCGCCATTATCGCGGGCCTTATCGGGGTAAAACACTACCGGAAAATGAAAGTAAAGACGGTGCCGCAAATAATGGGCCTTATGTACGGCGAGAAAACAAGGATGCTTGCGGTTATAGCGCAAGTTCTTGTGCTTTTAACTCTGACGTCCCTGCAATATGTGGCCGGCGGGGCGATATTAAACGCCTTGCTTCCAAACATATTTACAGAATTGTGGCATGGAATGCTGGCTTCGGCGGCAATTTTTATTATTATCACCGTAATCGGCGGCTATTGGGCCAGCGGCCTCACCAATTTATTTAACATCGTCATTATTTATGTAGGCGTAATTATAGCCGTTATACAAACGCTGGCCAAATTCGGCGGCCTTGAATCAATCTCCAAAAAACTTCCGCCGGCGGATCACTGGTTTTCATGGGCCGGCAGTGGAGCCGCCGGGCTTGGAAACGGCGTCGGTATAGTTTGGATAGTGGGGCTTATCGCGGTTATGGCCACCCAGTGCAACAGCAACCAGGCGGTTTCGCAGGTTAGTTTCGCGTCAAAAAACTCAAAATCAGCGCGCCTCGGCTTTATTTTGGGCGGTATAATAATTTTGCCAATTGGGTTTCTCTGCTCCTATTTCGGCATAGCCGCCGCCGCTGAATTCCCCAACCTAAAACCGGCTTTAGCTCTTCCCACAATAGCGGCGGGCCTTAACCCAATTATAGGCGGCGTATTTTTGGCGTCGCTTTGGGCGGCGGACATATCCACAGCGGTAGGGCTTCTTATGGGTTGTTCCACTCTAGTTATGGAAGACCTGGGCAAGAAAATTTTCAGCAAAAAACTTACGGAAGAAAAATCACTTATTTTTTCAAGAATTACAGTGCTTTTAATAAGCGTTTTAGCCTTCCTTTTAGCGCTTACCGTAAGAAACATACTCTCTGTGGTTTCCGCCGGACTTGCGATAACAACATCATTTACGCTTATTATCCTCGCGAGCATTTATCTGCCAAAAACCTGCAAAAAAGCCGCCGGATTCCCTGTAATTTTAGCATCCATCGTAGTTTGGATTTTCTGGACGGCCATTCCGTCAATAGAAGCGGTTTCTCCCGCCTTCGCAAGCTTAAGGATACGTCAGAATTTGCAACAGCTGGTATATCTTGAATGGGTCGTTTGTCTTTTAATCTTTGTATTGTGCGCCATTTTCGGAAAAGAAAAAGCCGGAACAATTCCTAAAGAGGATTAAGTTCGCTTTTAGCAAACTGAACCGGAAGTTAATAACAACGGCTCGCCTCCGTTATTCATTAACCTCCGGCCTGTTTTTAAGCCGCGCGCGGCGGCGGGGGGCTTTTTCACACCGTATTTTTGTTTTTAGCAAACTGATGGAATATGCGGCTTTTTCCGCAAGAAATCCCATAACCGCGCCTAAAACAGCTCCGGCTGAGTCCGCCGCCCAATCCAAGACGGAGGCTTCCCGCCCTGGCGTAAAAAACTGGTGGTATTCGTCCGCAATTCCGTAAAGGCAGACGCAAAAGGCCGTAACAAAAGCGGCGCGAAACGGATTCGCCAACCAGTATTTTTGCGGCCACCACAGGCACCAGGCGGCGCAAAGACCGGCGAAGCAAACTACATGGACAAGTTTATCCGAAACATTCATGCCGGGTATGTTGTAAAGAACCGGCTGGGAAGAAAGATATATGCTGATTAATAATATACAAGGCGCTGGTATGCGTATAAAAACAAACAATATTTTATTTTTTAAAACGCGATTCATATCGCAACGCCGCCCCTTTTCTCTACGCCACACGCGCTAAAACTCAACGTCAGCAACTCAATGGACTTATTTCGCTCGCCCCGCGGTTGGTTGTCGCCAGTCTTGCAAAATGCTACACATTTTGCGTTTTTAAGCGGAAGTTGGCTGAATCAAGACTTGGCTTGATTCAGCTTGCGGAAACTTGAGGTTTCCGAACCACTCTAATCAAGGCGCCGGCGCCTGTGTTCCTGCGCCGGACTCTGTTGCGCCGTCCGGTTTTAGGGTTAAGGGCGACTCGTGATATTCCTGTAATCCTTGCGTCCCCAATCGAACCCTAAAAAGCTTTACCGCATTTTCTCCCTCGTCACGTTCAACTCTGTAAGTTTCCCGCATTCCGCTTCCAGAACGCGGCGCCATTTCTAAAAATTCACCGCCGTCCAGGGCGAAAAATGAATACACGCCGCTTGTTTGCGCCACGCCGCCTTGCCGCACTTCGTAAGAACCGTCCTTAAAAAAACTTAATTTTCCAAAAGAAGTTGAATATGTTACATTTATGAATGCGGTTACTTGGCGAGGCTTCCATTTACGGCTTTCAGCGATTACTTTTCTGTATGAACCGTCCCACGGCGCGTTCACTTGTATCTTCATTCGTACATCTTCAAAAACTCGCACAATAATACTGTCTGTAGATTCAAGTTCCAAATTCAATATGCGGTTCATTGTTGGAACGGATATATTTTGACTTGATACATATATGCCAAACCTCGTAGGGCTGGAATTACGCCATGTATACACTTGTTGTATGTTTTCTCCAAAAAAAATAATTTCTCTGTTTTCTATATCAAAATAAATATATTGGCCTGTATCTATTGTGCCGCCATCGCTTACATGATACCAAAGCCCGCTCAAAAACTGTTCAAACTGGGCGGCGCTGCCGTTCAATATGTCGCGGAATGTGCGCGTTCCAATTTGCGCTCCCGGCAAACGCGAACTGTTTTTTTCTTCGTAAACGCCCCGCTCGCCGTTATATTCCCATATAGTTTCTATTTGATCCAAAGCGTTGGCTGATTCTTCATCATGCTTCCTTACCTGTATCGCATAACTCTGGGCGCCTGTAACCCCCTGCCCGTAAGCGATGGGCCGCAACGTTTCTTTGATTGATATGTCGCCGTCAACAACAATTTCGGCGATTTTGTTTATTTTCCCATCAACAATCCATTTAAAAACGGACAGCGTTTTTTCATCTTTTTCGTTCATGCCCGTTACCAGTATGCAGTCGCTGTGGTCGCCTATTAAGTCTTGCGTATACAAAGCAAGAGTTACGGGGTTTACCGCCGGCGTTAACTGGTTCAAAACACGGGTGTATTCGCCGGTTTTTTCATCATAATCAATAAAAGTGATGTATATTGGGGCGCCGGTCTTTTTTACAGAATCTGACGAAACCGAAAAATTTCTATATGCGGCGACCTGTTCTTCCGCCCCGTCAGCATCAAAATCGCCTGTAATAACAGCTATGGTAATTTCGTTATCCGCAAGAGCAATTCTTGGTTCCTCGCCGGATTTAGCCATTCGCAACGCCTCAATATCTATGGTGGAAAAATCAAAAACGCCCTCGTTGGGATTTTTTTTATTAAAGCTAAAATTGAATTTTGGGATGACGTCTCTGGGCAAAAACAGAATCGCCGCAATCAAAAAACCAGTAAACGCGAAAGCTGAAACAGTTAAAAAGCGGGTTGTTTTTTTCATATTTAAATAATTATAGACGACTCTTAAAAACGCAGACCGGCGATATAATCTGTCAAAACCAACCGTGTTTTGGAACAGGCTCAATTAACTCAAAGCGTGTTTTTAAGCCCGACTGCGAAGGACGAAAAACTACTAAAACTCCAATTCCGCAAAAACTCAAACGGTTATTTGCGGCGTCTTCCGGTAAACATTTTTGAAGCACAAATGAGTTTTAGGGCGAAAAGACGCCTTCTATAGGAACTCTCACCAAATTGATGTAATGCCCTGGATACCGTGCGCGAAAGCCGTTAAAAGATGTTTCCGCGGCGCTTTCAAATAAGGCGATGTGAAAAACGCCAGCTTCATCAAAGTATGGAGCAAAAACAGCAATATGGAAATACTGGCGCATACGAGGGCGGGGGCCGACGTCATTATTTACAGCTCCCAGGTAAATGTTGCCGGGTTCATTTATTGCAAGCGTGTACAAAAGAGCCCCCAAACCTTCAACTCCAAAACCAGCTTCCGGCAAAAAACCAGGGTAAAACCGGTTTTCGCTTCGTTTTCCTTCACGCAATATAACCAGGCTAAATGGAGCTTTTCTAACTTCGTATTCTTCCAAATGGTCAAAAGCCCCTGTTTTAAAAGTTCTTACCGCTTCACGCGCAAGATTTCGCACCCAGTCCAGTCCAAAAAAAGGATCGCGTAATTCTTCGTAAACATCCGTGTACGGCGAGCCTCTTGGAACCGAAGGCTTTTTAAGAGTTTCTATATCCAGCCTTTTTCCAGTAACGGGGCGTAAAATCCCGTCTATCACCCATTTAGAAAAACCCGAACAATTTAAACCGGCGTCTTTACCCATAGGCGAAAGCGTTTCTATATACACATATTCACCATTTTCGTTTATAGCTCCGTCATCTTCGTATCTTAGTTTACCGATTTCTTTACGAACGCCTCTTACAAGAGCCTGTACATCCGCATAATCGCTAATTCTTGGATCCAGGTACTTTACATGATCTTTACTTACAAATCCCAGTATTTCTTTAACAGGTTTTGTAAGCAATTCGTTAAAACTTCCGGGAACAGACCACGAGCGGGTTATATAGGCGTCGTAAACAACAATATCCATTTGACTTTTGTTATGATTAAAGGGTCTAAATTGAATAAAAACATAAGGGTCGCTGCGGGGAAAAAAGCGCAGGCGGACAGGGTTTCCCGATTTATCCCTTGTGTACGCCCACGAACCCGCGGCCCAGCCTGGATAGGAGCCGGCGAGTTCCCGCGCCAAAGCTACGGTAACGCCGCCGTCCGCGCTACGTAAAGCCCTTACCTGTACGTTTTCGCCCGATTCCAGCGTCGCCGTAAACGGCTTATTAGAAGAAACCGAAAGCGGGCTTTCCACAAACCATGCGGCGGAAATACGCTTTCGCAACTGGGAATCATCGCTTAAATTGAAAAGCCGTTTGTTTTTTGCCGGCAATTCAGCCGGAAACAAAGTTAAAATAGCGGTAAAAAAGAAAAAACCAAGAAAAATATATGTTTTAGCGGAACAAAAATCTTTTTTTTTAGCAAACATTACTGTTATTTTCGGAAATTCATCAAGAATCCAGCTTGTTTTAAGTTGAAACAATGTTTTTTGGTATAAATCCGGCGGTTGCGCCTTTTTCTGGAATTAACTGTTTATTCACACGGAAAAGGCGTTAGGTTTTGCCGGCGATGAGACTTGAACTCATACGTCCTCGCGGACAGCAGATTTTGAGTCTGCCGTGTCTGCCATTTCACCACGCCGGCAATTGCGCCAAAACAACCATGCCAAAGCCGTCGAAAAACCGGCGAGCCGGCATATTCAACCGCCGTTAAAACAAACGGCGAGATTCAACGCCAAAGGACCGTCCGTGAAGGGAATCTAAACCAAAAGGAATAAATCTTAGGACGGTCGAAAAGAACAATACCTTACTTCTTTAACTTTGTTAAGGAGCAAAAAAGATATTCATAACAAAATCTGTGTTGTTCCCGCGAAAGCCTTTAATAGGTTTCATCTCCAAAACGCGCAAATTAACAGCCTTTTAAATTTATATGTTTATTCAACAATAAATTTGGAAACTTCGCTTACAAGCTTGTCTATGCGCTGTTTATTGTCGTCCGAAATTGTATTAACCCGGTTTACGGCTATGTTAATTTGCTCCGCACCGCTAGCCATCTCATTCATACCATTTTCCAGTTCCTGCGTAACATTTTCCAGATTGCGGCTTTCCGTAATAACCTGCTGGCTTCCTTCAAGCATCTCCGTAGTGCTGTCTTTTACAAGCGTTGTTACTTCGTTTAAGCGGTTCACGGCCTCTAAAATTTGCTGGCTTCCGGCGGTCTGTTCTTCCATTGCGTTTCGTATGTTATGTTCCTGGTCGGAAACCGTCCGCACTCCGTTATCTATAGCTTCAAATTTATTCAAAACAGCGTCTGTTGAACGTGTTATTTTATCGATAGAATCTTTAATTTTTTTTAGAACCGCAGAAATCGTTTTAGACTGCTCGCCGGAAGATTCCGCCAATTTTCTAATTTCATCCGCCACGACCGCGAAACCTTTACCGGCCTCGCCCGCATGAGCCGCTTCTATTGCGGCGTTCATGGAAAGCAAGTTTGTTTGACTTGCGATATTTTCCATAACCGAGTTAATCTCTAAAAGCCCTTCAGACTCGCGGGCTATCTGCTGAATATCCTGGGCCACATCCTGCAAACCGCTACGGCCCACTTCGCTCGCGTCCGCAAGTTGTTTTACATTGTCGCCGTTTTTAACAAGCGTTTGCGTAACCGATTGTATATTGGCGAGCATCTCTTCTATTGCGGAAGAAGACTGCGAAACGCTGGCCATTTGTTTTTCTACGAGTTCGCCAAGCCTGTCTATATTTTGAACAATCTGGTTCATCGTGGAGTTGGTCTCGGTAACAGAGGCGCTTTGATTTACAACCTGGCCTTTAATGCTTTGAATATTTGACGTAATTTGATTGATTGCGGCGGCTGTTTCCGTCATATTTGACGAAAGTTCGGTTCCTATATCGGACAGCATGACGGTTTCACCCTTAATGGCCAGTACAAGCGCGCGGATTTTTTCTATAGTGCTGTTAAAGTATTTTCCCATGTCCCCGATTTCGTCGTTAGCTTTTACAGTAATGCGCTTGGTAAGGTCTCCTTCGCCTTCCGATATGTCTTTCATAGCCAAGCCTACGCTAACAATACGTTTGGCGATTGAACCGGACGCGAACCAGACAACGACAACGCCTCCAATTATAGAGACAAGCGCCACAATCAAGGCGGCTTTAACCATATCGTAAATATCAGACAAAACCACTCTCTCTTCAACCGAGCTCAAGACCGTCCAGGCGGTTCCCGAATCCCCAACATTGAAAGGGTAACTGTAAAAGAAGCGGCCTCCGTTTTGCCCCGATTTGGCCTCGCCGGTCTTAAGCGTCTCCAATGTGTCGTCTACGGCGACCCTGCCCAATATTTTTAAGGATTCTGGATTGTCTATGCTTTTTCCTATCATGCCTGCGGTGTAATGCGCCGCTATAGAACCGTCGTTAGCGTAAAGCACCGCGCGTCCAGGCTCCATTCCCAATTTTACGGCTAATTCCTCATACGGGCGTATGTTCACAATCATTTTTTCCGCAAAGTCCAGGTTTACGTTCACCGCCACAAAACCCACTTTCTGTCCGCGGTACTGTCCGTCTGCCGGAATAATAGGAACAATTATATTAATGTAATCTATTTCTTTGCCGTTAGTCATACCTTTTAAAACATTGCTAACCTGCGGTTTTTCGGTAAGGTTGTCCAAAATAGCTTGCCAGTTTACACCGGAGTTATTGTAATCGTCTTTTTCCGGCTGAATTTCGCGGCGCCTGTGGAACCATGTTCTATAAGGAATCGCGCTATTATCTAAAACACCGGGCTTCCATACCGAACAAATGCCCGCCATTTCCGGAACGGATTTAATTATGCTTTCCATAATTCCGTCAAAACGAGAACGGCGCGAATAAACATCGACGTCTTCAAAACTATCCATAATCCACGAAATAGTTTGAATAATATCTAAATAATTCTCCATTTCGGCTTGAATCTTTCCAGAAGCGATGCCCGTAAGGGCTTCCATGTATTCCATGCTGGATTTGGTAAGCGACCGGTTGGCCATAACAACCAAGTTAATCGCCACCACAGCGATTATAGACACTAAAATTATTGAAACAATTAAGCTAAGACGTAATTTAAGTTTCATTGTGAAATCCTTCCCAAAAAGGCGAAAACCTTTCCTAAAATCTTAAAAAAAATAAAACCACCAAAAAAATCCAAAATTTTTTAAGAAGTAAAATTTCTTTGTATATATCATCGGTTGTTTAAAACAACAAACCCAGCGCAATTTTTCTTAAAACCGTGATTTTACTCGGTCATTACATCGCGCATTTTTTGCATAGTTTCGGGGGAAAGAACGTGTTCCATTTTACAGGCGTCTTTCTCCGCGATTGCAGCATCAACCATAAGTTTTTTTATTAAAAACTTCTTGATAAGGTTATGGCGCTCTCGTATTTCAGCCGCAAGTTCTTCACCTTTTGGGGTAAGTCCTACAGGGCCGTAGCGTTCATGCGTTATCAAACCGCGATCTTCAAGAATTTTGAGCGCCGCCAAAACAGAAGGTTTAGAAAAGCCGAGTTGCGCCGCAATGTCGGTAACACGCACCGGACCTTTATCTGCAAGAAAACTCACCATTTCTAAATAGTCTTCCAACGATTGCGTCATCGTTTTTATTATAACTAAAAACTCCGCAACTCAAAAGCCCCCCATATCAATAATAAAAGAGCTAAATCGAGGTTTTTTTAGAATAATAATTATTAAACAATTTGATAGATTAGTTGTAAAAGGGCGCGTATTCTTAAATTTTTATTAATCCGTACGCAAAAGCGTTTTACCAAAAAGCAGAAAGTTTAGATAAAAACCCAAAAAACAACTTAAAAGGATGGTCAGATTACCAAAACAGACAAAGGTTTATTCGACGCAAGCTTTATCTGGCGGTGTTCGCCTTGCCTTTTTTCTTGAAAATTTGCTCCGCCCTGTGCTTTACCGTAGGAACGTAACGCGGATTATCCCTAATTGTGGACAATGCGGACATAACTTTTGGTTTTGGGGGGCAATTGTCGTAATAAGAGAGCAAAGAATTCGCAAGGCGGCTGTCATTAGCCAAAGCGTTGTACTGATACAGTATAAACTGGACTATGTTAAGCGTGTTGTCGTCAAAAGCTTTTAATTTGGTTAAAGAATCTATGGCTGCGGAAATCACCGCCGGTTCTTTTTCGTTTACTATAACGTCTCCCAGCGACTTGGCGGCGTCAGCCCCGGGAAAATCGGCCAAAGCCCTTACGGCCCGCTCGCGTACGTCAGGATAGTTGTTAATAATTCGGCCGTTTTGCATTTCTTTAAATAAAGTGCCTTCAAGACTTAGTTTCGCAAGTATTTTTCTTGCTTCTTCCGGTTTTCTCCCGTTTTTAGCCAAATCTTCCAGACTTTTTACAGCGCTTAATTTATGCTCTCTTTCCTGAGAATTGCTAAATTCCTCAATGACCATCAAATCTTCAGAGGTTTGAAGATACGAATCCTCAACAGTTAATTCTTGCGCCGCAAGACCTGAAAACGCGCCAAACAAAACAAGTTGAAATATAAAAAACAAACCTTTTTTCAATTTGCGCCTCCTTCAATATATTTTAAAGCCTGTTAAAACGCGCCATAAAACAAAGACTTCATATCCCAACGGATATTCACGGTTTGTTCACCCGCAAGATGAAGGTCAGCAACCGCGCCCTGTGTTTAAAGACGCCGCCCAAATTTAATGGATTAACCGGCTGCAACGCGGGAAGTAAAGATTTCCCGCTTGAATAACGCCTTAAAAGCTTCAAAAGTATAACGGAATCCGGCAAAAAACTCCAATTCCCAAAAAAGCGATCGCGGGCCGCGCTTTGAAAGCGCAAGCCAACTCCTATGCGGCTTGTTCCGCCAGCAATTTTTCTATAGCAACTCTTGAAGCGTTCGCAAGAGACTGCCTTACGCCCCTGCGCTCAATTCCTTCCTGCGAAATCGGTTTACCAAAACTTATCCAAACTTCCGCGGGATTAATAAATCCAGTTTTTTCGAAAACATCATAACTACCGGTGATAGCGACCGGAATTATAACCGCGCCGCTTTCCGCCGCAAGTTTGAAGGCCCCGCTTTTGAAAGGCAAAAGGCCCTTTCCTTTACTTCTGGAACCTTCTGGAAAAATAATCATGGCGCCGCCTTTTTTTATGCGTTGGGCGCCCTTATCCAATGTCTTTAAGGCTTTTCGCGGATTTTTACGCTCCAAAAAAAGGCCGCCCAAAAACACTATCCAAAGATTTAAAAATGGGATTAACAGCAACTCTTTTTTTGCGATAAACCCAAAAGGCCTCGTTATAAATCTAATGCACAAAACTATGTCGAATATGCCGGAATGATTGCTTATAAAACATAACGGCCCTTCTTTGGGGATGTTTCCGGCGCCTTCAACATGAACCTTGGCCCCGGACATTTTTATGATGACCGCAGTCCACCAGCCGGCGATATTGTGCAAAGCCACTCTAACAGTATTGAACAAACCGAATAGACAAAGCAAAAAAAGCGGAAGGGCGAGCGCGACAAAAGCAATCGCGATAATCGTAAGGATGGAAAACACCAGCAACCGTTTAGCGTACTTCATCATGACTAATTATCGGCAAAAAAGCCGTTCAGTTCTAGATGTTAAAAGGCGCTATCTTTAAATAATAAAAAACCGGCGAAAGAACGCCGCCAATTTTTAATTGGCGAAACGGCGCGACATCAAAGCGGCTATTGTTTGAGCGGGGCGCGTTTCGCATACGGCGGCGGAAGCGGCGGCCATTTCCGGCAAACGCCCGCTTTGCAAAATATTTTCAACAGCGTCCGCGAATTCCGCTGCGGACGGATGTAAAAGGTAAAGCGCGGCTCCTTTTTTGGAGAAATAACGGGCGTTCTCCACCTGATCCCCCCTGGTGCCGCTTCCCGACAACGGCAACAAAACCATGGGCTTGCCGGCGGCGGCGCATTCCCAAACCATTCCCGCGCCGCTTCTTCCGGCTACAAGAGCGGCGCAGGCCAAAACGTCCGGCATTTCGTCTTTTATGTACCGCATGGAAATATATTTTTCTTTTGCAAAAGCCCCCTCCGGCATATTCCACCCGTCGTCTTTCGTGGAAGCGCCCGTCTGGTGAACCACCGTAAAGTTTGCGGTAAGGCGGGGCAAAGAGCTCCTGACAATATCGTTTACCTCGCGGGCGCCCTGACTGCCGCCCAACACCAGCAAAACCCGCTCCCCCGGCGGAATCCCCAAAAACTCAAAGCCGCGCGCGGCGGACGCTTCGTAAAAAACATCGCGCACCGGATTTCCGGTTAAAACAGCCTTGGCGCGCAACCTGGACGGCAGAAACCGCACAGTGTCATCGTACGAAACGCAAATTTTTTCCGCGAAAAATGAATTTATTTTCGTAGCCAGGCCCGCGCTAAAATCGGACTCGTGCGTCCAAAACGGTATACGCAGTAAAGCGGCGGCGGCGCACGGCGGAACGCTTACAAAACCGCCCTTGGAAAAAAGAAAATCCGGTTTTTCTTTTTTTAATATGCGCGCGCTTTCTATAAAACCCGCTATAATTGTAAATATGTCTGATATATTTTGGAGAGATATATAGCGGCGCAATTTTCCGGTGTGTATTCCAAAAAATCTAATTCCAGAGCCCGGTACAATATCCTTATCCAGCCCTTTGCGGCTTCCAATCCAAAAAAAATCAGCCTCTTTAAATTCTGGAACCGCACGCAACGCGCCTATTATCGCAAGTCCCGGGTAAATATGCCCGCCAGTACCGCCGCCGGTAAACGCTATTTTCATAATTTTTCCCATTCATAAATAAACTGAAGGGCGTATTGCTGAATTCCGCCAAACCACTCCGTTATAAAAGCGGCCAATTCAACGCCTACATACCTGTAATGCCAGCTTTCCCAGCGGTAACCCGTAACGTCCTCGTAGCCGTCCGGAAAAGAAATAGTCCAGCCGTAAGAGGGAGCGTTTTTAAAAATCCAAATTCCAGCGGGCGTTCCAGCGAAATCATCCGTAATGGAACCGAAATCCACAGCTAAACCCGTCTGATGCTGGCTATAGCCGGGCCTGGCCGATTCGCGGTCGGCTGTTTCCCGCCCGCTTTCGCGCACATTCCGCTCGTATACAACCGTTTGGTAGTCGTATGAGCGGTAGGCCGAAGACGCAACCAGGGTTACGCCGTCCGCCCGCGCCGCCCGCGCCATTTTTTCCAGCGCATCTTCCGCTTCTTTGCGCAACATAAGGCCGGCGCGTCCGGTTATGTACGAGCCGTTTTTAAGAACGGTTAAATCCGGCGGCTCGTAATCCGGCGGGTCTAGCGGGTGGTTTTTGTCCACAAGCGCGTAAAGCGCGGGATCCCCGCGCAGAGCCGGTTTTAGGGCGCCAAGAAAACTTTGGGCGTTTTGCAGTATGCGGCCCGCCATTTCCGCCGGTATGCGCGCTTTTTGGAGGGCTTCGCTTATTTTACGGTTTTCCGCTTCCAGCGAAGCCGGGGCCGGAACGCCGTCCGCCTTTGGAAACGCCGTCTGCGCCTTTACCTGTTTGCCGCAAGACCAACAAGCCGCGCTCAAAATAATTGTTAATATTAAAATTTTAAATCCCATAAATATTTGAATCCCCAAAACAAAAGCAAATTACTGCGGAAGTATAACCGCGCTTATTTTTAAGCTCCGGTCTTTCGCGGCTTTGACGGCGTCCGCCTCGGAGATTTTACCCCGCGGCCTAAGATGCGGCGGAGCGTCCGTTATAAGCAGCATAATCCGCGAACCCGCGCGCCAGTCCATTTTAACCGCGCCCTCGTACAGCGCTTCATGAATCGCTTCCGGTATATCTTTACCGCCGCCCGTGCGTATAGAATTCAATGTTTGCTGTATTTTTTTTGCATCGGAAGAAAACGGCGTCAGGCGGGTTAAATATTGTTCGCGGTAATCCCTAAACAAAACGAAACCCAGCCGCACGTTTTTTTGTTCTTCCAAAATTTTCTGCAAATCTTTTAAAAGGTCTTTTTTTATTTGGTCTATATCATTTTTCATGCTCGCGGTTGTATCAAGGACTATTACAAAATCAACAAGCGGCGATTTATCCGCTTCAACTTTAATCATACCGCTTATTTTTTGCACAACGTCTTCCGGCCCCCGCGAATAAAAGATTTCGCCGCCAGTCTCCGCCGCCATATTTTTCGCCGCTTCTTCCGTTTCTTTCATGTAGTTTAATTCCGCCGGGCCTTCCAGCGGCTTTTGCACAACTTGCAATTCAAACGGGTTGTCTTGGTAAGCGCCGGAATAATCGCCGTACGGCATGGCGAAGGCTCGTATATTCAAAAACGTACCGTCCCCAACGTACACTTCGCCGTGCCGTTGTTCGGGGTATCCGTACAGGACTATGTACGGAATATATATATGAAAAACTTCCGCCCTTAAATGCGGTATATATTCCGCGGTCGAATCCATTAAATACACATTTTTTCTATCTGGCGCGATAAACCTTCCGTCTAAAACACGTTTTTCGTCCCCGTTTATCAGGTTGGGCTCCCGCGCCCTGTAAGCGTACGTGTCGGCGCGCATGGCCGGATCCCGCGTAGTTTCGCACAACATTACGGATTGCACGTCCGGTTTTTTGCGTATATACAAATGGTATCCGCCATCCGCGCCCTGGGTTATACGCAAATCCGAGACGGCTACGCCCAAATCCGCCGCGTTTAAAACCGGCGAAAAAACAAAAAACAAGACGGGGAGCGCCGCGCTCTTTAGACGCGCCAAAAATAAAGACGCCGCCGCGTATTCCCGCGCAAGGTTTTTAAAACTGGAAAAAACCGCCGCATATCGCAAACCGTAAAACAGCGCGGAAAAAACGCCGCCCGGCGTATGCCGCAGGTTTAATTTAAAAACCATACACCATTATCGGCAAAAAAGCCGCAACAATGAAGGCTCAAAACGGAAAAGCGCCTTTTTTATATTAGGTTTGACAGACGGCCCGTGCGCGTAGCTCTTAACGTGGATGACATTTCTCCATGTTTTTGTATAAAATCACCGTGAACAGGATTTTTTTAAGATTTCAGCTTCTAAAAAAGCCCAAAATTTAATCCGTTAACTCGCCCATATTGCTGAACAAATGAAATTAAAGGAGTTGTTTATGTGTAAAATAATCCGCAAATGCACAGTCTGCGTTATAATTGCGCTGTTTTTCTATTCCTGCGAAGGTGAAACGCCGGAAGCGGAAGATCAATCTGGAGGCCAAGGCGAAAAAACCGAGGAAACCGAGGAAGATGAAAAAGTCGAGGAAAAATCCTTTTTCGCCCAGGATCTTACTACAGAGACAGAGAAGCCCTACAAATTAACTGCGGAGCTTCTGGCGGAAGGCAAGTATTGCAATGTGTGGGTGGAAAAATCAACGCCAAACGGGAAAGAAACGGCGCAAAAAACTGCGGAGGTTTACGATTCAAAGATTTACCCAAAAATGCTGAACGCTTTTGACGGCGTTGACAAAACGGAATATCCAAATAATTTAGGCGCCTTAAACAATATCATGGATTATGCGGACGCTTTAACCGACAAAAACAAAAAACTTACAATTTTATTTTTGGACATTAAAGACGGCTACAAAAAAGGCGTTAACAATGGTTATACAGGGGGCTATTTTTCGCCAGAAGATTTTTTTAGCGTTGAGGATTTCCCGGATTCAAACGAGCAGGATATGATATACATTGACACATACCCAACTTTTGAGTTTGGAATGGAAGGCGCCTACGAAACGCTTGCGCACGAAATGCAACACTTAATGAACTTTACAACAAGTTGGGTTAAAAGATTATATGACAACGAGATTTGCACCATGGATTTATGGATAAACGAAGGACTTTCCTCCGCGGCGGAGTATATTTACAGGGGAAACAACAAAAACTCGAAGCGTTTGGCGTGGTTCAACGAGGATAGAGAGCAAACAATTGCGAGTGGAAACAACTTTTATATATGGGGCGACAAAAGCCGTTCAATTTTAGACGAATACGCAACCGTGTATATGTTCTTCCAATGGCTTAGGATTCATAAAGGGGTGGAAATTTACAAAAAAATCATAGTTTCGGAAGAATGGGATTATAAAGCCGTAGTAAACGCTTTTAATGCCGGCGCCGGTACAACCATGCAATGGGAAGATATTTTAAAATCGTGGTTCGCCGCGAATCGTTTTAAAAACGCAACCGGCCTATACGGATACAAGGGCGAATCTGATTTTAATGGAATTACAACCAGATTCGCGCCGGCAGGCCCCACAATTACACTTTTACCCGGAGAAGGCGTATACAGCGCGGTTGTTACTGGCGGCAAAAGCATCGAAGAGTACTGCACCGAATCAAGCGGCCCCAACATCAAATACGCCGGACTAAGCGGGAATGCAATATCTGAAGCCACGACTACGGCGGGCGGAGCGCTCCTTACATTTAACTCAAATACAAGTCAAGACCAAGTCGACGCCGACCTGGAAACCGGAAACCTTACAAACGAAGCCCCCGCAGAACCGGAACAAAGCTTGCTGTTCAACATCGCGGCAAACGCCGGCGGCGGCGGGCCGTTCCGCATAGAAGCGCGCGACATTCTAGCCTTAAACAAAGCCTCGCGGGACGGGGGGGGGGGGGGGGATCCGGCAAAATTCAACCGGCGCCAAATGCATGACTTTCAAAACAAATAATTTTTCGTTTAATTTAGAATAAGTCCAATAACTACAGATTTAAGCAGGATTTATTGAAAATCAGGGAGTTTTTTATGACGAACAAAACAACGCGCAAATTTACCGCTCTAATATTAACGGCGGCGGTTTTTATTTTTCCTTCATGTAATGAAACGGAGCCGGAACCGGAACTGGAACTGGAAACCAGATCTTTTTGGGCGGTAAATTTTACCACCGGAGAATACTACAAAACACAAGCGGAGCTTCTGGTTGAAGGTGCGCATTGCAAGGTGTGGGTGGAAAAATCAACGACAAACGGGCTGGAAGCCGCCCAAAAAACCGCGGACGCTTACGACAACAGAATTTACCAAAAAATACTGGACGCTTTTGACGGGGTTGGAAAGGTTTCCACCGAAAAGGGCGTGGCGGGAAACATTATGGAGTTCGCCGACTATTTGGCGGATTCGGATAAAAAACTCACAATTTTACTTTTAGACATTATAGACGGTTACAAAGGGACTAACGATAGTTATACGGGGGGATATTTTTCGTACAGTGATATTATGGGCGGAAAGAATTACCCGAATTCCAATTTGACGGACATGATATACATAGATACATATCCAAATGAGCCGGGAAGCGAAAGTTCCAACAAAACGCTTGCGCATGAAATGCAACACTTAATGAACTTTACAACAAGTTGGGTTAAAAGATTATATGGCAACACTATTTACGCCCTGGATTTATGGATAGACGAAGGCCTTTCCTCTGCGGCGGAATACGTTTACATGGGAAGCAAAGGATCAGACCGCTTGTGGTGGTTCAACAATGATATGGAGGGAACTATTGCGCGTGGAAATAATTTTTATGTATGGGGCAACAATACAGGAAAAGACAACTCAATTTTAGACGAATACGCAACCGTGTATATGTTCTTCCAATGGCTTAGGATTCAGAAAGAGGCGGAAATTTACAAAAAAATCATAGTTTCAAGACAATACGATTACAAGGCTGTAGAAAACGCTTTTAATGCCGGCGCCGGTACAACCATGCAATGGGAAGATATTCTAAAATCGTGGTTCGCCGCGAATTATTTTAACAACGCAACCGGCCTGTACGGATACAAGGGCGAACCTGATTTTAAAGAAATTAAAACCAATTTCGCGCCGGTAGGCCCCACAATTAAACTTTTACCCGAAGAAGGCGTATACAGCGCAGTTGTTAATGGCGACAAAAATATCAGTGCGTATACCAGCGGAAGCGGCGCCAACATCAAATACGCCGGACTAAGCGGGAATGCAATATCTGGAATCACGGCTACGGCGGGCGGAGCGCTTCTTACATTTAATTCCAACACCACTTCGCGTTTTCAAACTGAAGCAGAAGTCAACGCCACCCTGGAAACCGGAAACCTTACAAACGAAACCCCCGCAGAACCGGAAAAAAATTCGCTGTTCAGCATTACGCAAACGCCGGCGGGCGCCGGGCCGTTCCGCATAGACGCGCGCGACATTCTAGCCCGAAACACCAGCGGTTCAACGGCGCTTCACCCCAAAAACGCAAGCGTCTCCGGCGCTCTAACCATAGACGCCGGGCGTCTTCTGTACAACGTAAAAACGGAGGAGCAAAATGAAAAATAAGGCGGTTTGTTTAGGGTTGCTGTTTCTTTGCTCATCATTTTTTGCTTTTGGAATGGAAAGTGAAAAAAAAGAAAAAAAAAGCGCCGCTAAATCGCCCGCGCCAGCCAGCCGGAACGAAGGCGCTTTAGGCGTAAAAGTGAAGGTTTCGGGGCGGGTGCGGCTTGTTGGAAACAACCCTTTTCCAGATCTGGTTATAACAGGCGAAAATCGCGAATGGTTTATAAGCAAAGAAGACGAAAGCAAGCTTTTGGATTTTCAGCAACAGTTCGTTACCGTAGAAGGGGTGGAAACTTACGCAGACCTTAGCTTCGCAAACGGCCTTTCGGCGGGCAGACGCTATACTTTAAAGAATATCAAACTTATTGAGTAAAGGCCGCCTAAAACTCAAAAAAGGCGTCTGGTTGCGCACGGCGGGCCTGTTTAAAACCTATCGCGGGTTTATAACAGGCTTTTTAAAAAAATCAGGTTTGAACGGCCGTATTCTTTACGGCCCGTTTCTTCAAGCAAATTTTTTGGGTACGATATTTGTTCTTCACGCGGGTAGTGCAAAATAAGCAACGATTTTCCGCCGGCTTCCGTTTCACCAGCCCCGCCGCTTTTATGGCCCATCAAAACCGAAGCCGCTATGTCGCGGATTAATTCGTTTTTGTAAGCGTACGGAAAAGGCGGGTCGCAAAAGATAACGTCAAATTTTCGTTTAGCCCTTTTAACATACAGTTCACAGGCCATAAACCGGCAGTTTATGCGCTGCGGAAGCGCTATGGCGGCGTTTTGAATAAGAGTTTTGCTTTTTAGCGCATCCCTCTCCACGGCCTCTACCGGCGAGGCGCCGCGGGAAACCGCTTCCAACGCAACTACGCCGCTACCGGAGAACAGATCTAAAAAAGACTTCCCGTCAAGATCGCCCAATATCGCAAAAAGGCTTTCACGCATTCTGTCCATAGCCGGTCTCACGGCGCCGGACGGCGGGAACAGCACTTTACGCCCGCACAAACGTCCGCCGGTTATTCGCATTAGTTGTTGCTTAAAAGAGCGGCGAGCTCATCTTGGCTTACAACGCGGCTTTCCACGGAGGAAGCCGGCGCTTCTTTCATTAGGCCGTCTATCTGCGCTATACGCGCCGCTGATTTTTCGGACAAAGCCTGAATAGCAGGCTCTATAACCGGAAAATTGCGGACTGAAAAAAATATGTTGCCGTGAAGTATATTAAACAGCACGTTAGAAAAACGCACTTCCATTTCGTATAGATTATGAAGCTGTTCATCACGTTCAATAAGCTGTTTGTTATTGGCCAGGTTATCCAAAAGCATGGCCGAACACATTCCTATAAAATCACAGTCTTCCACCGTTTTGTTAAGAAAAATTTCCGCATTCGCGTCCAGCGCAAGCAAATCTTGAATCATCCTTACCCGTGTATTCAAAATGAATATGTTGTCTTCGTAATTTAAATATTTATTCATACAGATTATTTGTTTTTTCCGGCTTATATAGCACGCCCGTGTCATAAAGCCCGCTTCGGTATTCATCGCCATTAACATCCGGTATATCGATAAGAGAACCGGTTTCAATTAAATCAGGATTGTTTTCATCCGGCAAGTTATGCTTATTAGCCATATACAAAACAGTCCACCGCCACGGCGTGCCATAAAAACGCGCGGATATATTCCAAAGACAATCGCCAAACTCATCCCAGGGCCTCACCTTGTACTGCGTAGGCAAGCGCGGCTGACTTTTGACAACCTCCGCCATCTTTTCTTTGGGCGGCGGCGCGGCCACGTCTATAAGGTCTTCTATTACTTTCTCCGACCAAACTATTACAGCGTCCAAGTCGCCGCCGTTGCGCGCGCCCACGGCTTCGGCGTAATCCGTTTGCGCCTGCTCAACTTCTTTTTTGTAATACTCCGCCGCGCCGGAAGTTTTCGCCCATTCAAAACGTTTTTGAGCTTCCGCAAAACGTAAAGCGGCCAACCGCGATTTTATTTTATTTGAAATATACTCGTCCGAAAGCTTCGCCAACCGTTCCGCCTCCGACGAATTCCACGCCGATTCCTCGTATTCGCCCAATGAAAAAGCAAGCCTCGCTAAACTGGCGTAGCGCAGGCTGTCCAGATAGTATTTGTTGTTTTTTAAACCGGAAGGCGTAGAATCCTGGAGCGGGCCGTCCTGAAGATCCTCCAAAGAATCGCCGGTTTCAGCCGTTGCGGTTTGCGTAAAATCAGTTTCGCCGCTTGAAACCGCCGCCTCATCATGCAACCCTTCTTCCACGCCGCCGGATTCCTCGTACAAGGCGTCCGCATCGCCGGTTTCCGGGTCTGTATAGCCGCTTTCATTTGCTTTTACAGTAAAATTGGCGGCAAGAAAAAAGAGGGAAACAAAAAAGACAAGTTCGCGCCTTTTAAACATATCATCTTACATATCGGCGTTTACCAGCGTAAAATTTATAAACAGCGTCTGGCCACAAAGCAACCGGCTTTGCGGACAGATGCTAAATAACACTGTGGATAAAACAAGAGTTGATGTTTTTTGGATTTTTTTGTAAGTTAAAATTATGGAACCAATCGTTTTGGCGTCCGGAAGCATTCGCAGACACGAGTATTTTAAAACCCTTCACTTGCCGTTCAGCATTATGGTTCCAGGAATAGACGAAGACAACAAAGATATGCTTCCGCCTGAAGACCTGGCGAAAAGCCTTGCGAAGCGCAAAATCGAAGCCGTTATAAAAAACCTTTCAAACCGCATTCCACGCTGGATTTGCTCTGCGGACACTCTTATTTCGCTGGACGGGGCCGTTATAGGCAAAAGCAAAAATCGCGAAGAAGCAAAAGAAACCTTGGTTAAACTCGCGGGGCGCAGTCATAATGTAATTACCGCGATAGCCCTTTTTAACGGCAGAGAACGTAAAACAGACTGCCGTTTGAATATAAGCGCCGTTCGTTTCGCCAAACTGCAGGAAAAAGAAATTGAATGGTACCTGGACACCTGCGAATGGCAGGGTTCAGCCGGCGCCTACAAAGTGCAGGGCCTCGCCGCCTGTTTTATAGACCGCATAGAGGGGTCTTATCATTCAATAGCGGGATTCCCCGTACACGAATTTTACAAAATGTTAATGGACAACGGTTACGATTACTCGTAATTAAAAACACAAAACAAATATATTTTCAAATTAATTTTTTATAGCAGGAAGATCGCATTTTGATTTTAAGCCGGCAAAGAGGCTTTTAAAAAAAGCCCGGCTGTTTGGGCCGGACTGGACTCTCCAAAGTCTGCAACGGTTGCGCGCGCCGTCCAAACACAGTCAGGCATTTAAAATAGGCGCGCTCGTCAACCTCTGGATTGCCGGGTTGTTGCACCCGGCGGCAAAAACAATCCTTCTAATTTTTTTACTTTTTCGACAAGGAAGTTCTTTCTTCCAGAACTTCAAATGTTTTTTTAACGGGTAATTTTATTTTTTCCTCCCGGCTCATCAATTCGAAACATAACGCCATTTTTATGTTATGGCGATAATCATTCTATCCTCTCACGCAATATGGAAACCGCCCCCAGCCGGTAAAGGATGAGGGCCTGGTCAAATCACCGCTGGGAGTTATTTTTTCTTCTGGTTGCAAAGATTGCAGACCAGGCAAATTCCGCCGACGATAGCACCGCCCGCGGCGAGACCCCATCCAACCGGCCCCATGGCCGCTAAAATGGCGGCCCCGCCGGCCATTCCCGCGCCGCCGGCGGCTACCGATCCGCCGCCAATGGCCGCCAGGGTTGCGCTTGCAGCCGCCGCGCCGGACAATGACGATATGGCTACCCCTGTCGAGGCCGTACCTACCGCGCCAACAATAGCGGTTGTGGCGGAAGCTCCGCCAAGGGCTAAAGCAGTTCCAGCCGCCGCAGTCCCGGCTCCGGCAATTACTCCAGCGTTTTTACCTTCCTTTTTTTCTTCTTTTTTATTCATTGTGTTCTCCTTTTAGGGACTTTTCCCCAAAAACAAGACATATTTCCAAGGTGATAGATATAAATGTTCTTCACCCGGCGGCCCGGACAACAATCCCTCCGGGCTGGGCTTTCCGTTCAAAGTGATTCCGCAATGTTCCCGCGCATCCTCCAGCCAGGCGGCTTCGTTCCGCATGGGTAATGAGGGATTAACGGGAAAATTTCCGCCCCGGCCTCCGGCTTTATTCAGGGCGCTACTTGCCGCCCCGCCGGTAGGCGGGAACGGCGTCAGCACATAATAAATAAGGATATATTATAATTGGTAATAATTAGAGCGGCTTTCGCCTATTTGTATTAAATTGCAAGCATCACTGCTTGCCTGGTATATATGGGCGGGGCTAGCATCCCCAATTTATTTTGCGGCAGGTTTGCCTATTATATATTGTCATATTGCCGGAGCCGTCGCCCCGATTGATTTTTACCGGGCGGTTTATGCTAGAAACAGCCTTTCAAAATCCTTCAGATCTGATGCAACGAATGTATCAACTCGTGTAAATAATGTCAAGTGATTCTTGAAAAACAAAAAATCCCGCCCGTGATTTTAAGATAATAGCGCCGCCGGTTTTAAAGGCAAAAAGGCGGCGGTGCGGAATGGGCTTTCTCAAAATCCTTTGACGCGGAATTGGCAAGCGTTCTTTTACACGGGCTTTCCTCAAAATGCGCCGGCGCAACTTTTTTGGAACCCGCCTTAGTTTTTTAGGGAACGCTAAAATTTTAAGGCCTTGTTTACCGCTGTCGCTCCAACGCTTTTCATGCTAAAATAAATTTGTTTGAAGGCTGGCGGCAATCATCGTTTATAAGCATCAAACACGTAATCAAGTCTGTTACAAAATCCGGCTGGTTTTTATTCAGGCTGTTGCGGGTTTCTTCGGCCTTAGCCTGGCGAAGCCGCGTTTTTAAATTACGCCCTCCCAAACTGAAGTTTTGGGATAGGCTCACTTGCAAACAAAACCTGGAGGTAAAAATGAAAATATTAATGGCGACAAGCGAAGCGGTTCCTTTTGTAAAAACCGGCGGCCTTGCGGACGCCGTTTCTTCGCTATCACTATCGCTTGCCAATTTAGGCCACGAAGTCAAAATTGTTATGCCCCGTTATTACGCTGTAGACCGTTCAAAATTAACGCATATAGAAGGTGAAATGGGCGTCCCTGTGGGTGGATTTGAGGAATGGTGCGCTGTTTACAAAACGCTAATGCCCGGCTCCCAGCCCAAAAACCCGGTGGAAGTTTTTTTTATAGACCACGAAATATTTTTTGGACGGGACGGCGTTTACGGCAATCCTTTAGAACCGGATTTTATAGACAACCCCCGGCGCTTCACCTTCTTTTCATTGTCTGTTTTCCAACTGTGCAAAAAAATAAACTGGACGCCTGACGTCGTCCACGCCCACGACTGGCCTACCGCTCTTGTGCCGGTGTTTCTTAAATTCCGCAAACGCGCCAGCGAATTCAAAAAAACATCTTCCATACTAACCATTCACAATCTTGGGTATCAGGGCATTTACCACAAAGACAATTTCCATTACACAGGCTTGGACTGGAACATTTTTTACGAGCAGGGTTTTGAAGACTGGGGCATGATGAATATGCTTAAAGCGGGGGTTTACGCCGCAGACAAACTAAACACGGTGTCACAAACCTACTGTGAAGAAACCAAAACACAAGCCAACGGTTTTAGACTGGACGGCCCGCTTAATTACCGTAGCAAAGACTACCGCGGCATACGCAACGGCATAGACATAGAAATCTGGAATCCCGAAAAAGACAAGCATTTGCCGGCGCCTTATTCTGCGAAAGACCTTAGCGGCAAAGCTTTGGCTAAACAGGCTTTGCAAAAAGCGTTCGGCCTTCATCCGGATCCGGACGTTCCTGTAGTGGGCATGATCACCCGCCTTGCGGGGCAAAAGGGCGTGGGCGAACTTTTTGGGCCTGGCTACGGTTCGGCGTACTCCATTTGCCGCGACATGAATTTACAGTTTGTATTGCTTGGAACGGGCGAATCATGGTGCGAAAACGAAGTAAGTCATCTTTCCGTGCAGTTGTCAAACTTTAAGGCGCAGACTAATTACAACGAAAATTTAAGCCATCTTATAGAAGCGGGTTCCGACTTCTTTTTAATGCCGTCACGTTATGAGCCTTGCGGCTTAAATCAGATGTACTCGCTTGTTTACGGTACGCTTCCAATCGTGCGGCGGACGGGCGGTCTGGCCGACACCGTACAAAATTACGACCAAAAAACAGGAGACGGCACTGGGTTTATGTTTGACGACCTTACGCCGTCTTCAATCTATGACACTGTAGGCTGGGCGGTCTGGGCTTACTACAACCAAAAAGAACACATCAACAAGATGCGCGTCCGGGGCATGAAAAACGACTTTTCGTGGGCTAATTCCGCAAAGCAGTACATTCAAATGTATGAAGAAGCCGCGGCGTCTTTGGGCGCGCTTTCCTCGCCTGAAACAAAAAAAGTTGACGCGGAGAAAAAGAACGCAACGAGCGCCGCAAAAAAAAAGACGCCGTCCAAAACCGCAAGCTCCGAAAAACCGGAGGCTAAAACTTCCGGCGCAAAAAAAGCTCCGGCGTCCCGGCAATCCGGCGAAAAACCAAAAAACAAATAAATTTGGCTTTTTTGTTTAACTTTTGCCAGGGATTACCGCAAAGGAACCTTCTGGGAAGCAGCCGCTACGAGGTCTAGTACGGGTAATTTTGGCGAAGTTTTATAAAGCGCTTCTTTTTTGCGGTAAAGAGCGCGGGTTTATTAAACGGCCCGCGCTTGCAATGAGTTGGAAAATTTTTTTGCTCTTGTTACAATGGCGTTTGTTTTGAAATTTTGCAAAGCTAAAAATAGGGTTGCTTAGAAGCAAGACTGTTCTAAAACTGAAATTTTGGAACAACAACCTTAGATTTAAAAGACAAGGCGAATGTTTGACCGCCTTGTCTAAGAGGCTGTTTCAAAATCTTGAACAACCGCTATAAAAACACGAAATGCGTGAAATGTTTTAAAATTTAGTTTAACAATCAGGCTGTTAAACTAAGTTCCATAACAGGTTTTGCAAAAATTTATTTTTATGTAAAAAAGGCAGCGTTATGTTTTTTAAAAAAAGATACATTAATTTTTTTTATGGATTTTGTTGTTATTTCATTTTATTTTCTTGTGAAACAAATAAAACCGGACGCCCGGTTAAAATAAAAACTGAACGGCAAATAGAAATAACAAAAGCTCTTTCATCAGGAAAGTTTAACCCGAACAACGTTTCCGCAGAATTAAAAGAAGCCGTTAAAAACGATGTGGTTTATTATGTAAATGAACTTAACAATATTATCCGTAGGCGGGATTTTAACGAATGGAAGAAACGGCTTACTCAAGAATACCAAAACTTTCTTGCTTCGCCGGAAAATCTTGAAAGAGCGTCTCAGGCGGAACGGCTAAAAAAGCAAAAAATTGTTTTAAAAAGCCTTTATGATTATTTTATAAACGTTGTGGTTCCGTCAAGAAGCCGCGACCAGGTTGACGATATAGAGTTTGTAAAAGAAGATACAATAAAAGCGTATACTTTAGACGCAAACAGCCGCAAGCTTCGTCTTTATGAACTTCAACGCAAAGGCGATTCCTGGGTTATAGTAAACTGATTTGGGATTTACAACTTAAAGTTTGGGCTAAAAAGGCCCGCAAGAAGTTAAATAGGGGTTTGTTTTTTAATTAGCGGCTTCCAGGCTTTTTAACGGCATAAAGAACGCTCGCCCTTGACCGGCAAAGAAAAAGACTACGGTTTTTACCGTATTTGAGCGGGTTTGTTAAAAACCGTGTGTTTTTACACCGCCAACTTTATTTTTTTGAAAGAGAGGTTTGCCTTGAAAACCAAAAAACAAATTTTAATTGCGTTTTTATTGGCCTCTTGCTTTTCCCCTTTAATTTTCGCCCAACAAGAGCAAAAAGAGCTGTCGATAGAAGAATCTTTTTTACAAGAACCGATTCAAATTCAAATAATACGCGAACAAAGCGAGTCGATAGACCGTTCTGGAAAAATTTTTGCGTTAGATCTTATCAAAGAGTATTTGGATTCCGGCAACAAATCAGCAGCTATACTTTCTGTTCTAAGGCGTCTTTCGCTGGAAGGAACGCTTAACCGGGAGCGTATAGAAGGGCGCGTTGGCAACAACTACATTGATGTACGCTGGCGGGCCGCGGAATATTTGGGTGAATTCACTCCTGAAGAGTCCGGAAATTACCTAAGGGATATAATTCTAAACGAAGAAGAGCCCAGTGTAATAATATCGGCCATTAACTCTATAACAAAATTAGGCATTTACGACGAATTTACCATGCTGGCCATAGAAAAAGCTTTTAGAAGGATTGACGCGATTAGGCCGGATGACCGTTTGGCCCTTTCCGTGCTTGAATATTACAAAAAGCCCGAAAAAAAATCGCGTTTTATGCTGGAAACCATCAACTATATTCGTCAAAGCCCCAACTACCAAAAAAGCGTAAGACTTCAGGCGGAAAACCTTATTAAAATTTTTATGAGCCAAAATATAAATTAAAATCTGTTGAAAACTTCAGATTTTGGGGGAAATCAACCTTAAAAATCCCATAGTTTTGCCAAAAGTTATGGTTGGCGGGTTTAACGTTTGAAAAACTATGGGCGGCCTTTAGGCGATTAATTTTTTTTAGCTAATTAAACATGACTGACCATTACCAGGCCCTTGGGGTGTCTAGAAACGCTTCGTTTGCGGAAATAAAAAAAGCCTTCCGTGAACGCGCCAAACAAACGCACCCCGATATAAATCCACGCGGCGGCGGCGATGAAACAATGCGGCGCCTTATCGCGGCGTACAACACGCTTTCCGACAACGAAGAACGATTTAAATACGATAAAATTTACGCAAAACGCTACGGAACCAACGAAAAAACATTCGATTTTAGGGAATTTTTACTGGAAGAAGCCGCCGCCGGAGATGGTGAAGCGCAAGCCCGGCTTATTTTTTTTGAACTAATACACTTTAGAGAAGACAACGCGATACTGTTTTGGCGGCAGTACGGCGGCCTTGATTTTCCTATGCATAAATATTTTGAACGCGAAGACTGGATGGACATTAGCTACAGCCTGGCCGAAGAACTTGAAAAGCGCGGTTTTTACTACGAATCATTTACATTGCTTGTTCAAGTTCTAAAAGCCGAGGAAGTTAAACCTTATTTTAGGCATTTTGCTTACGATGTGCGCGGCTTTTTGAGCAACATTGTACGCACTCATCTTCGCCGCGCCGTAGATTGCGAAACATGGATACTTTGCCTTCAAAATATGATGGAATTACAGTACAGCGCTGCGGATAAAAAACGCTGGAAACTAGCCATAGAAAAAGCCTTAGCCTCACTTTAAAGGCGCCTAAATTTATAATTTAGCCTTTAATTTTTCTAACATATCGCGGGTGGCGGCGTCCAGTTCAACGCCGTTTTTTAGGGCGCGTTCCTTTGCTTCCGCTTCTTTTTCTCCGTGAATAAATATGCGGCTTTCACCTTCGGCTTTTTCGCTGTTTCGTATAGTTTGCAAAATAGAGTGTATATGCGCCATTATTTCCTGCGGCCTACCGAAAAGCGCCAGGCTAAAACAGGCGAAAAAATGAGTTATACCGCCGCCGCAACCGGCCTTAAAAGTATCCATACTGCCGGCCCCCAAAGAAAGGCCGGAACAAAGCAACTCTACAAGGAGTCCCAAACCGTAACCTTTGTGCCCGCCGGATTCTTCGCCTTCGCCGCCCAAAAAAAGATGGCCGCCCAAACGCGGGTTTGAATAAAACAATTTTTCAAAAGCGGTTGCGTCTGTAGTTCCTTTTCCGGTTTCGTCAACAGCCCAGCCATTCGGCATAGTTTTTTTTCTACGGTCGTACACTTCAATTTTTCCGTGAGCGACTGTAGTGGTGGCTATGTCCAACAAAAACATATCGGATATTTTACCATTTTCGTATTTTTCCGGAATGGCCGCGGCGATTGGGTTTGTGCCTATAAGCCTTTCGCGCCCGTATGTGGGTATCCCGCAAGCGCGGGTGTTTGTAAAAGCCAGCCCCACCATGCCGCGCAACGCGGCTTGTTCCGCCCAGTAACCCGCTATGCCAAAGTGGTTTGAATTACGAACAGAACAAAATGCGGCGAGCGCTCCATCCGCTTTGGCGAGCATTTTTTCCACCGCCCATTTGCTGATATAAGGGCCCACGCCGTCATGCCCGTCCACCACAAGCGAACACGGAGTTTCGTGGACTATTTCCGGTTTGGAACCAGGCTTGCAAAAACCGCCTTTCAAATTGCTTGAATAAAAATCCAGGCGTGAGACGCCGTGGCTTGGTATGCCTCGCGCATCCGCTTCCACCAGTACAAGGGCCGTAATTTCAGCCTCTTTTTGTGAATATCCATACAGTTTTGTTAAAATTTTAACCGTAAGATCGGCAAGCTCATTGTAACTATAAGTTGAAGTCATAAAAAATCCTTAAAAAAGCGGAATTCAACAAACAAAGGTGAAGATATTTTTGGGTTTCCGCTAAACCAAAAGACGCGGAGCGCCTTTCGCACCCGCAACCGATTAAAGCGGGAATTCCGCAAAAACGCCGCAAACGTCTGCGGAATTGGGATGAAAAGCGCGGTTTTACCGCAAAACAGCAAAAATCGCGCCAAATTAAAACAGGTTTTATTAAAGCTTAAAACAGGCGCGCAACATAACAAACAACGGCTTTTGGCTGTTATTTGTTATGTTACGCAAATACGCAAAACGCGCTTGTTCAAATATTTATTTCACCCCTAAAATTTTGCTGTACGCATCCAGAGCGCCGTCCAAATCACCGCCCCCAGCCAGTACTTTTTTGGTAAGAATTTTTCCCAATTGAACTCCTTCCTGGTCAAAGCTGTTCAGGTTCCAAATGAACCCCTGAAACATAACCTTGTTTTCGTAGTGAGCGAGCAAAGCGCCCAATGTTTCGGGAGTAAGCCGTTTCCCATAAATGATGCTGGAGGGGCGGCCTCCTTCAAAATTTTTGTTTGGGTTTGAATCCTGCTTCCCTTTAGCGAAGGCTACTATCTGAGCCGCGAGGTTGGCTTTAAGTTTGGTTTGACTGTTTGACCCGTCCACATTGACGTCATCGTTAAGCTGGCTTTCTTTAAAACCTATAAATTGAACCGGCGTTATATCGGTTCCCTGATGAAGAAGCTGGTAAAACGAATGTTGCCCGTTTGTTCCAGGCTCGCCGAAAATGACCGGGCCTGTGGCGTAGGAAAGCCGGTTCCCAAAACGATTTACGCATTTACCGTTGGATTCCATGTCTAACTGCTGTAAGTGCGCCGGAAAACGGGACAAGGCCTGGCTGTACGGCAAAATCGCCGTGTAGGGATAGTTTAAGAAGTTGCGTTCCCAAACGCCGGTTAGCGCGTCTAAAAGGGCGGGATTTTTACGAATGGAGGGTTCCAGAGCCGTTTTATCCGCCTCATGAGAACCGGCGAGTATGCCGGCGAAAGTTTCCGGGCCAAAAGCCAGGGAAAGTATCACCCCGCCCACAGCCGAAGACGCCGAATAACGCCCGCCAATAAAGTCGTCTATGTAAAAAGAATCCAGATATGCGGGATTGTGCGCAAGAGGGCTGGTTTCGCTGGTTACAGCGACTATATGTTTTGCGGGATCCAATCCCGCTTTTTTTAGTTTGTCTTTTACAAACAGTTCGTTAGCCAGAGTTTCCTGAGTAGTTCCGCTTTTGGAGACCAAAACAAACAAAGACGTAGTTAAATCTATTGAAGATAAAACCGCCGCCGCATCGTCCGGGTCTACGTTGGAAATAAATTTAGCGGTTATTTTCGCCTTTCCCTCTTTACGCGCCCAGTTTTCCAGAGCGATGTAAAGGGCGCGCGGGCCTAAATCAGAACCTCCTATGCCTATTTGCACGGCGGTTGTAAATTTCTTTCCAGCGCCGGGGTTTATTTTTCCTTCACGCACCGCAGATGCGAATGTGGAAAAACGTTCCAATTCTTTTTTATAAAAATCACCTATATTTTTATTTTCAAAAAACACTTCTTTTCCAAGACGGCCTCTAGCCAAATGATGTAAAACCTTGCGATTTTCACCGGTATTCATTATTTCACCATCTAAAATCAGTTTGTACTTACCCACAGCGTCAATTTCGCGGGCCAGAGCTTCCAAAGCGTCTATAACGGCGCCATTCAGCTTTTTTGCGGCGTAGTTATATGTAAGGCCGCAAGCCATTGGCGCGGAATATTCCGCAACCCTTTCGGCGTCCAACTTTTGAAATGTTTCTTTTCCGGCAAATTCTCCGGCCAAAACTTTTAATTTTGCATAACTTTCGGTTTTATCAAGATCCGTATACGTCATAAATACCCCTTTCCGGCATATAACCGGTTCAAAAAGTTTACCGGCTTAAACCGGAAAATTTTAGTGGACTCGCCTTCGACAATAGCCGCATAAACACGGTAAACGCCTCAACTACTCAACTTCCCACCCAAGAACAGGCAAAGAATCTTGCGTATGGGCCCACACGGAGTTTTCCCCGAAAAGCCAGCCTAACGCCTCGTAGGTGGAAGCCTGGTTGAACGCATAAAGCGGGAAGCTTTCGCCATTACGCAAAAGCCCCGCATCCGCCGCTTCTGGAGTTAACGTCATGGAGTTTGAAGCGGCGTTTTCGCCGCCGGAGCAATTTTCGCCGCCGTTAAAAATTCGCGCGCATTCAACCTGCTGGAAGCAAGAACCGCTCGCGGTTATATGGGATAGGATTGCGGCGTTTTTTTCAAAGACCACTGGAAACGCGCCCGCATCCCCCGCAATTCCCGCGATTTTACTTTCCAAAGCGCCCGCCGCGTCTTCCACGCCGCTAACGTCTATGCTTCCGCTTGAATAACAGTAAGAAACGCCGCGATAGCCGGTTTCTTCCACAAACCGTCCCGAAAAAACGCCGGCGACGCCGCCCGCCGAAAAACGCGCCGCATCAATTACAGATATGGAGCCGCGAAAATAACTTGACCTTACGGCAAGCGCGATGTTGGCGGCGATTCCGCCAACGTTTGCGCGAGAACCGGCGGCGTAAATTGTAATGTCTCCTAATGCGGCGCACTGGTCTATAACGCCGGCTTTGGAAAACGCAGCTTCCGCACTTCCGGCGACGCCCCCCGCATAAACGGCGTTTAAAGCGGAGAGGTTTGCGGATTCGGCGAAGTACTCTATATCCGAACCTTCCAAAGCGGCGCACTGTATTAAATCTGAATTTACAACGACTCCGGCTACGCCGCCCGCAAAAAATTCTTTTACGCTGGAGTTTGAGGCGTAATAACGCAAACTTCCGGCGGCTTTGTTTTTAAAAAAAACGCTGTTGTTAAAAACGCTTCCGGCTAAACCTCCCACGCAAGCAAGCTCGTTACGGCCCGGCGCGGCGGCGGCGTCTTCATAAACAACAAAATTGATGTTGGAAAAAGAGCCTGTTATTGTGGTTTCCATCACGGCGCCGCAGACGCCGCCTATACTCCCGCCAGCCTGCAACACAGGAACAGGTTGCGGGGAGCAGACTTTAACATCTTTAATTACTGATTTTTCAGCGCGTCCGGCAAGCGCGCCTAAAGCGGAATTGTTAATTTCACCTTCAAGCGGGTTGGCGCTGGTGTAAGCCAGAGTTAGAGGCTCGTCCGGCGCTTCCAAAACAACGGTGAGTTTCTCCACGCGCCCTTCGTACAAAAAACCAAACAAGCCGGAATACAAAGCCGCCGGTCTTGTGGAAGAGAGCTTTAGGCGGTTTATTGTGTGGTTGTTCCCGTAAAACCAGCCGCAAAAGCCCTGAAAAACGCCGCTCACCCCGTTATAATTGCCCAGGGCGTCCCATTCAGACTGCGAAAGGTCTATATTTTCAACCAAAACATACACCCGGTTTTCGCCTTGCAAAATATCGTTTCGTATCGCTTTTAGCTGTGATGCGGAACTTACAGCGCAAACGTTTCCTCCGCCGCCGTTGTAAACCGGCCCGGCCCAGGCGTCCGCGTTTTGCGGGGCTTTTAACGGTTCAAAAACAAGGCCGTTTTCGCTTACGGCGCAGTATTCAAGGTTTATGGCGTAGTCGCCGCTGGAATCCGTTGTAAAAACAGCATCCGCGCAATCCGGCCTTACCCATAAAGTTGACGGGGAGCCTATGCTAAAAGCCGGCGCCTCACGAACTCCATACTGCAAAGGGGCGTTTTCGCTTGAATCCGGTTGTACATAGCCGTATACGCACATATTTTCACCGGGAATTTGGAATTTAACGTTATTTACAAAAACAGGCGTTTCGAAAGAGGTTCTTACCAGCGGTTTGGATTTTAATATCGCTTTTACGGTGATGGAAGTTGCGCCGTAACCCGCCGCGTTAAAAAGCGTGTTTGAGCTAACGGCTTCCAGGCCGGCTCCAAGGTTAACCGCATAATGCTCCGGCTGAATTATGTAAGGTATGCCATTCAATTTTGCGCCGGAATAACCCACAACAGTTATTTCTTTTCCCATGTTTGCCAATACATCTTCTGTAAAAACGGACAGAATATATTCGTCAAAATTGAAACGGCCTGTAAGCGGGGATGGGAAAGTTTTAACTTCCAACGACAGAATTTCTTCATTTCCGGTGTAAGGGCCCGCCACAACGATTGCGAAAGAGGAGCTTACATTCACATCAGCCGTCTTAAAAACAACGGTAAAGCGTTTTTCTCCTGGAGAATTTGTAAGCACGCCAGAATCGTTTATAGCGCCGGCGGCGGGTAAAAGATCGATTTCCGGCGAGGCGGAATCTATTACGGCGCCGCCTCCGTTAGAAAAAAGCGCTTCTATTTGAAGATCGGCCCGAATATCGTTTATATGCGGTAAATCTTTATCTGTATTTGAATAAACGGTTTTACCGGTAAATGTTACAATAATCATTTCCGGCCTGTTGGCGTAGCCTGAGGGAGGGCCGCCCACACCTGAGCAAGCGGCAAAAATGGGAAGGAAAACGCTAAAAAGCGCCGAATATACAAAAAACCGGTTCAATTTTTGCGCTCCCAAAGCTTTTACGATTTACGTCCAGCGTATGTTTTATGTGTAGTTTATCATAAATTAAAACAAGAAGCAAACTATTGGCAATATAAGGCCGGCAGTTTAATCTTACCGTGATTTTTTTTAATTAGAGTCTGTTCATAATGTAGATATATTATGAACAGACCTTGTTTTTTTGTTTGAAAGCCCCCAGAATTCGCGTGATTAAATTACTGTATTCTGTTGAATATAACATATTGCCCGGCGTTGCAATTTCTGTTGAATTTAAATATGTTGTCGCCAGAGCCGAAAGCTTTATTCACATAAAGAATGCCGCTAACTAAAAAGCCATAGCCACCAATAGTACCATTACTATCACTCAAAGTAATCGCCATAACATTTGGAGACGAACAATTTTGTGAGTTGACGGTTACACCTACACCATCTCGCCCAGAAGTATTGTATTGACTCAGCACAAACGAAAAAACGTATTGTCCAACCGGAAACGCAACGCTCGCATCCAAATATGGGGATTCGTCCGCTCTAATTTTCGCATAATACACGGTGGTTTTCAGAGCCGCAATATCGGAACTTAAACCCGCAAGGGTGGAGTTTAGGTACGCCGCGTCTGTTCTAGTCCAGGCGCCCCATGAGCCGCTGCCAAACCGCTCGTAAACAACGACCGACTTTGCGGCGGGGCGGTATATTTGGCGGGCAATATTAGCCGCGTTTCCAGTTTCGCAGGTGATAAAGCCCGTGGAAGTTTCGGGCAAGTTCGCAATCTCGGTAACGTTGCTTACATAGCCGTAGTAGGTTGTGTTGACGGGCTGGCCGAAGTCGGTTACAAAGGTGTTTAAGTTATTGCAATCCGATTTAGTTATGTTCCCCACGTTCTTTACTTTTATAGCGTTCACCGTGGTTTCCAGCGTGGTCACGCGGTTCGTAACGTTCGTTATATTGTCCCTTATCGTGGAGAGCTCCCCGTTTGCCCCGTTTATCCCCGCAAGCGCCGTTTCAAGGGCCTCGACTCTAGCCGCGACAGCCAAAGCCTCCGCCTCAAACGTCCCTAAAGCCGCCTGTAGCGCCGCTATAGCCTGCGCGTTCACCGTTATAAGGTCATTAACAGGCTCCAAAAGCGCGTCCATCCCGGACTTATCGTAATAGCCGACCAGCGCTTCTTCCAGCATGGCCGCCGTAACGTAGTTCCCGTGCAACAGGTCGTACATCAGCGTTATCTGCTCCTCCATCGCCTTCAGCGTCCGGTAATCCTCCTCATTAGACCCGCCGTACAGCTTCTCAATCGAATCCGCCGCAAGAGAATCCCCCTCCGCCGCCTCAACCCTTAAAACGCCGTCCACAAGCGAAAAAGACGCCCCGTCATAACTTACAGGCCCAGTCTCTAACTCAGAAAGCAAAACAGCCCGGTACGCGCTCGCGCCAGCAACCTTAAAGTATAAAAATATGTATTTACTATTCAAAGCTCCCGTCGTATACGCCCCGTCCGCATAAGACGTCACGATTTCGTCCAGGTCAGTCTTGGTTATCAATTCTTCCTGCGCGTCAGAGAGCGACACCATAAGGTTCATCAGATTCTCCATCTGTTCTTCAAGCGCGGCGGCCCGCGCTTGAAGCTCGCCCCTAAGCTCGGACGCCAAATCCTCAGCCTCGTCCTTCCCGGACAAGTAGTAATAGTAGCGCGGCCCCGTGAACACCGCCGTTATCTCAGGCACGCCGTCCAGCACGCGCACAGAACCGTCTTCCGCCGCCGCCCACCTGCTCGCCGAAACCGACCCTTCGGGCATAACCTCCAACATCCCGCCGCCCTCTAAAGCCGCCGCCGCCACGTCGGAAAACAGCACCTTCTCCAAACGCCCCAGCCCGTTGAACTCCACGTGCGCGAAATACGCGTCGCTCACGTACTGGGCCCCTATCGTGAAAGCCCCGCCCTCTTTTACAAGCGGAACCTCCCTCATGCCGGACTGCGAAGTCGAAAACGGCTCCATGTCTATATAATACGAAACCGAAGACGCCGCCCCGTCCACCTTTATCTCCACAGACCGGCCCAGCGAGCCGCTAACCACGGGCGCCGCGTAAGAGCCGCCGGAGCCAGCCTTCAGCGGCCTGCCGTCAAGAAGCACCTCAGACAAAACGGCGCCGCTCTTAACCTTAAAGTTAAAGTAAACGGCGCCCGCCTCGCCCCTCGGGTACGGAGCCAGGTAGTACTTTCTTTCGGGCGAAAAAGACTTTGGGTACACATACGAACTCACATCAACGGAAAAGCCGGCCGAGCTTATCGAAAGGGCCTCTAGCTCCGCGCCGCCGCCGTCTCCAGAGCCGGAGGGTGCGGACGGGTCGGAAGGCGCCGTGGTTATTTCCGGGGAGGCGCAGGCGAAAAACAAAAAAACAGACGCGGAAAATACCGCAACGGCCCGCTTATCTAAAAAGCGTGAAAAGCGGCTGGGGGGGGGGGGGGGGTCTTGAACGTTTATTACGGTTGTATACGCCATCTTAGTCATCTCCCAAAAAATACGCTGGGGCTTCGCG